>JAAVHP010000008.1 GCA_014799665.1 Clostridiales bacterium | reverse complement strand
TTATGACCTCTCAGGGCACAAATACTCATTATCTGACTTGGAATACCTTCCAAATGGTATCTATATCAATAACGGCAAGAAGTTTATCAAATAAATGATTAAGTAGCTGGTCAAATTAAACGCATATTATACGCTCTGGCGATTTTGAGACGATTTGGCCGCGAAGCGAAGGAGCGATGCGGGCATCGTGACTGAGCGACAAGGTCAAAGCGGCCAAAATAGCCAAGCGTAGGATATGCGAGATTCAATCATTGAAATGAAACTTGATTATATCGTTTTAATTTGAACAGCTACTAAGGTTATCGAAAGGAATGCAAATCTTAAGGTGACAGAAAATAGTGAGGAGGAATTCAGTCCATTATCAGAAACCCACCGAAAGGTTTTCAATCTCATTTCTATGAATACCAGTGTGAAGTATGGTGATTTACAAAAAGAGACGGGACTTTCACGTGGATACTTATCACGAGTGGTTGGAGATTTAAAAGAGCGAGGCTATCTACTTAGAGTTGGAAGTGACAGAAAAGGTGAATGGCAGATTTTAAAGTCGCTATTGAGGAAATAAAAGGATGCAAATTCTGATTAATGAACTTACTTGAAAAGTTATTATAGATTGTCAAAGCTTAGGCTTGCAGAATCAAATAAAAGCATTATCTTTGCAATCGCAAAGTGCCTCTGGAGACTTTAGTCGCTCCTGTTAGCACTATAAAAGAAGTCCAAGTCGATGCTGCCACTTAGTCGGGCAGCATTGCTTTTTTATATCCACCCTTACTTCACAGACTCATGATACATTATAATAGCTATAAAGTATAATATTCCATCTTTGCCTGCTTTATATTATCAATAAAATTTATTATCTTTGCAATTGAAAGTAACATAAATCTGTAAAATGACCAATTAGAAAAACAGAGATATACGCCGAAAGCCGAAAATCTTTGGGAACATCCTTGTAGTCGTTACAGGCTTTGGTCGGCCTTCAGATGCTACGCGGATGTTCTTGTTATTTAATATGAAGCTGACAGCTGCACAACAGAAATACTTTGCCTATTGGCTTACAAGGAGTCTGCCTTCCGACAGTCTCGGTAAGCTCACAGCTTCATTACAGGATGCACAGGTTGACCTTACACCGCATCAGATAGACGCGGCTCTTTTTGCTTTCAAGTCTCCGCTTTCAAAGGGCGCGATTCTCGCTGACGAGGTAGGACTTGGAAAGACAATAGAAGCAGGTATAATCCTCTCTCAATTTTGGGCTGAACATCGACGCCACTTGCTCATAATTGCTCCGGCTAACCTACGCAAGCAGTGGGCGACTGAACTTCATGAGAAGTTCTTTCTACCTTCGCGTATTCTTGAAGCAAAAACTTTCAATCGCTACATTGAGGATGGCAATCTCAATCCATTTAACTGCGAGGAAATTGTTATTTGTTCATATCAGTTCGCAAAGACTAAAGCCCCGTATCTTAAACAGACGAATTGGGATTTGGTAGTAATCGACGAGGCTCACCGCCTACGCAACGTCTATAAGCCTACCAACAAAATCTCCAACACAATAAAGAACGCTCTTGCTGACCGCAAGAAAATACTACTTACGGCTACGCCTCTCCAAAACTCTATTCTTGAACTTTACGGTCTGACTACCATAATAGATGATTATGCGTTTGGCGACCTCAAAAGTTTCAAGATGCAGTATAATCGCAATCTCGACGAAACCGATTATACTAATCTACGTCGCCGTCTTGCTCCTCTGTGTAAGCGAACACTTCGACGACAGGTGTTGGAATATATCCGATACACAAAGCGTATCGCCATACTGCAAGAGTTTTTTCCTACTAAACAGGAACAGGAACTTTACGACCTTGTTTCGGAGTATCTGCAACGTCCACGCCTTTATGCGCTTCCTAACAGTCAGCGTCAGCTTATGACGCTAATCCTCCGCAAACTTCTTGCATCTTCAACCCATGCTATATACGGGACTCTCTGCGCCCTAATTGAAAAGTTGGAAGCTAAGCTCAAACGCCAGGGCGTTGAGCAGTCCGATGATAAACTTTTCAAGTACGACTACGAGGACTACGAGAGTGAAACCGAAGAATGGCTTGATGATGAAGAAGACGGGGACGAGCCGGACGAGGAAGAAATGCTCTTGCCCGAAGACATCGAGCGTGTGAAAGCGGAAATCAAAGACCTTGAAAAATTCCGCGAACTTGCCTTCAGGATTAAGCGCAACTCAAAAGCGGAACAACTTTTTGAGGGCTTAAATCAGGGATTTGCTCAACTTGAAGAACTCGGTGCGTCCAAAAAGGCTCTTATCTTTACTGAATCGCGCCGTACTCAAGATTTCCTTTTAGACCTGCTCGAAAAGAGAGGCTATAAGGGAAAAGTGGTACTTTTCAATGGTTCTA
Organism: Clostridiales bacterium; assembly: GCA_014799665.1. Taxonomy (NCBI): domain Bacteria; kingdom Bacillati; phylum Bacillota; class Clostridia; order Eubacteriales; species Clostridiales bacterium. The sequence continues at coordinate 10,182 of JAAVHP010000008.1, read as the reverse complement.
ATTCCGACAAGCAATCCACAGCCATTTACAAGGCTTGGAAAGAAAAGCATAAGGGTACATCAAAGATCACAGGCTCGGTAACCGCCGATAAACGTGCTGCTCTTGTTGACTACTTCCGCGATGAAGCCACTATTATGATTGCTACTGAGGCTGCCGCTGAGGGTATCAATCTTCAGTTCTGTTCGCTCGTGGTCAACTATGATATGCCGTGGAATCCACAGCGCATTGAGCAGCGCATCGGACGTTGCCACCGTTACGGTCAGAATTTCGATGTAGTTGTTATCAACTTCCTCAATAAAGCAAACGCTGCCGATGTCCGCGTTTATGAATTGCTTGACCAAAAGTTTCAGCTATTCAACGGAGTTTTCGGCGCTTCCGATGAAGTTCTCGGCGCAATCGGCAATGGTGTAGATTTTGAAAAGCGTATAGCGCAGATATATCAACTTTGCCGCTCTCCCAAAGAAATTAAAGAGGCTTTCGATGCACTCCAAGAGGAACTGCAAGAGCAGATTTCCGATAGAATGCTGAAAGCCCGAACCACTCTATTAGAGAACTTCGACGAGTCGGTGAAGCAGAAACTTCGCAGCGATCTTGCCGAAACCCGAGACAATCTCAACCAATTCGAGCAGACTCTATGGCAACTCACTCGAAGTTATTTCGCTGACTATGCCGATTTCAACGATACAGACCACTCGTTTATCGTCCATCCGTTTGTCGATAACGGAGCCGTTAGCTGGTATCGTCGTTTCCCAGGTGAATATATGATGGTAAGCTCCGAGAATAGACGCACTGCTAAGTTAGCAGATGGTGTACGACCTTACCGCATTGGTGATCCACTCGCTCAATATATGCTAACCGGTCTAAAAGCTGCGCCTGTTCCTGTCTCCGAAGTTACACTCGATTACAGTAACTCACCGCTTAACGTTGCTTTTATCAAGCAACTTGTCGGTCAGTCGGGCTGGCTCACTGTCGAGCAACTTACCATAGACTCATTCGAGAAAGAGGATATTCTTCTTCACGCTTGTATTACTGATACAGGAGAAACCATTCCTTCCGACATTGCCGAGTATATGTTGCGACTACCCGGTTATGACAGTAGGGACGCGATTAATCGCGTCCACCCTGAAATTGAGAATGCACTCGCTGACGCAATCACCGCACAACGTGCGGAAATAACTGCCGCCAATGCTGAACGTAATAATTCTTTCTTTGAGGAAGAAATGGAGAAACTCGACAACTGGTCTGAAGACGTGAAAGCCGGGCTTGAAAAAGAGTTACGCGATCTTGACGCTGAAATCAAACTTCGCAAAAGCGAGAGTAAAAAGACTTCACGCCTTGATGAAAAAGTACGTCTGCAACGTCTTATCAAGGACCTTGAAAAACGTCGAAGCGAAAAGCGTCTCAATCTTTATCAGGCTCAGGACGATGTGGATTCGAAGAAAGAAGAACTGCTTTCAAAAGTTGAAGCCATGCTCGCCCAAAAGATTGAACAAACCAAGTTAATAACTTTTCATTGGAAGATTTTATAATGAGACTAAAGAATTTCAGAATTAAACACAACCTTTTAGATTTCACTCTTGGTGACAATCAGAGTGAGACTTTTGAAGTGACTAAAGAATCTCTTGTAGGCTATTGGAAATTTATTGAATTATCGGATAAAATTAATCAAGGAAACTATTCAATAAACAACATTTCAGCCGTTTCAGATAGCATCGCATTTTTTAACGTTTGTAACGCGATACTTTCTTACCAATCATGTTATGACTACTTTTTACAAATTCTTTTATTTGGATTCGGGTTTAATTCTGATTTCTATACATCCAAAGAATATAGAAAATTGATTAAAGATGAATGCCGTTTAACTACTTTCGATTATAAAGAAATTGATGGTATCAAAGAACAGATTAAGACAGACAGTCAATTTACTAAAGATTTGAACTTGTTTTCTTCTTCGAATGAAGAATTTAGTAAATTTTATTCTCAATTTAAAAATTACTATGACTGTAGAAATCATAATAAATACGGAATTGCTGAATGGGCTAATTGTATAAAGCACCAAGGAGGTTTTATAACTGAAGAATTATATAACTCACATCGTTGTCATAATCTTCTATTTCAATCTGCGGATGGTTCAGATAGTTTTTCATCCGAAGTAATTTATGCTCATATGCCTTCAATCTCACAAATTCTGACAAGGCTTTTCTGGCAAAATGAGAAAATAGTGGAAATATCAAATTGGTTATATGAAACGTTTTACCCAATTCGTAAGATTGAGGCTTTCCATTCGTATAATCTTCCAAAGGATAAAATAATTTTAACAACAAATGGTAAAGGACAAGATAAATAAACTGGAACTTACGTGGATTGGCAAGGAGGAAGAGCCTCTTGCCATTGAGCCTCGTTTGCTGATTGACACTCCGGAATATAGTTTTGGAGAGGTCGAAACCTGCACTCTTCCTAATGGCAAACCGTGGCCGGGCAATATGCTCATTCACGGCGATAATCTTCTTGCACTTCGCGCTCTTGAACAAGACTTTGCAGGACAGATAAAATGTATTTTTATAGATCCTCCATATAATACTGGTAGTGCTTTTGAACAATACGATGATTCATTGGAACATTCTATTTGGCTTAATCTTATGTATGCACGCTTAAAAGTGCTTCATAACTTATTAGCAGAAGATGGAACCATTTGGATTGCATTAGACGATAATGAGGTTCATTATTGTAAAGTAATGTGCGATGAGATTTTCGGACGCAATAATTTTGTTCAATCTGTTGTATGGCGGTCGAGTGATAATTCCAATAATGATTCTAAACAATTTTCAATAGACCATAATACAATATTGGTGTATGCCAAAAGTAGCGGATGGCTTTCCAAACGATTGCCTCCTAAAGATTCTCAAAGCACTCATTTCAAAAATCCTGATAATGATCCGAAAGGTCCATGGTTTGATGGCAATCCCATATCGTCACCATCACCTCGTGAAAACTTGATGTTTGATATAGAGACACCTATAGGAACTGTCATCCACCCTCCTAAGAACGGATGGCGATGGAGTAAAGACACTATAGACGAGAAAATGTCAAAAGGAGAGATTTATTTTAATAAAGATTTTACAAACATTAAGCGCCGTACTTATCTTTGTGATAGCCGCGGGCTCCCTCCCTCTTCATTATGGATAGACTTAGAAGAAACAGGACATAATCGTCAAGCCAAGTATGAACAAAAAAAATTATTTCCTGAATGGGATAAATCTCAATGGTTTGCCACACCAAAGCCAGAGAAACTTATAGAGAAGATTCTACTTGTCTCAACTGAGTCCGGGGATATAGTTCTTGATAGCTTCCTTGGTAGCGGTACAACTGCTGCGGTTGCTCACAAAATGGGGCGCAGATGGATTGGTGTTGAATTAGGCGAACACGCATATACTCATTGTGCCGTCCGCATGAAAAAGGTTATCGAGGGTGAGCAAGGTGGTATATCAAGGTCTGTAAATTGGAATGGCGGAGGTGGCTTCAAGTTCTATGAACTTGCGCCGAGTCTTCTCAACCATGACAAGTACGGTAATCTCGTAATCAATAAGGATTACAATGCTGATATGCTTGCCGCTGCTATGGCTAAGCATCAGGGTTTCACTTATTCTCCCGACGAAGAAGTCTATTGGAAACAAGGTAGCAGTTCTGAGCATGACTTTATCTTCACTACCACCCAACTGATTACTGCTGAAATGCTCGACGCAATTCACAATCAGTTGGGCGAAGATGAATCATTACTTATCTGCTGCACCAAGTTTCAGCCGGAGTGTCGTAACAAGTACTCAAACATCACTATCAAGAAAATCCCCAAAGTTCTTCTCGACACCTGCGAGTTCGACCGCGACGACTATTCCCTAAATATCATCTCAGTGCCCAACATTGAAGATGAAGAATGGGATGATGGTGATCAGGAGGAAAATTCTCTGAAGAAAAACGATGACACACCAAATCTTTTCAATCAATGAGTGGAAAAGTGATATTGGATAAGGAGTATAGGGATTGGATTGGCGAGTTGTCTAACCGCTATCAGTCCGCTCAAATAAAAGCTGCGATTGCGGTAAATTCCGAAATGCTGCGATTTTACTGGGAATTGGGTCATGACATCGTAGCCATGCAGTCTGAGAATAAGTATGGCAGTAAATTCTTCGAAACATTGAGTCGTGATTTGAAGGCGGCAATTCCTGAAGCCAAGGGGTTTTCGAGTCGGAATCTACAGGCCATTAAAAAATTTTATATAATGTACTCGAAGATTCTGCCACAAGCTGTGGCAGAATCTTCACTATCAAATCCGCCACAACCTGCGGCAGATTTTTTCAGAGTTCCGTGGGGCCATCACCGATTGCTCATTGATAAGTATTTCGATCAACCTCAGACGGCTCTCTTTTATATAGAGAATACCGTAAAACATGGATGGTCCCGGTCGATATTGGATCACATGATTGAAACCGGAATCCATCTACGTCAGGGAAAGGCGATTTCCAACTTCAAAGCATTGCTCCCGGAGGCAACAAGTGAGTTGACACAGGAAATTACCAAAGATCCATACATATTTGATTTTGTCAATTTTTCCGGTCCATACAAAGAACGGGAGTTGAAGGAGGCATTGCTGAAAAATATTACTAAATTCTTGCTTGAACTTGGTGAGGGATTCGCATTTGTGGGACAGGAATACAAGCTGAATGTCGGACAGACTGAACAATTTACTGACTTATTGTTCTATAATCTCAAACTAAGATGTTATGTAGTAATCGAACTTAAAGTGGTAAAATTTGAGCCAGGCTTTCTGGGACAGTTAGGAATGTATGTAACGGCAGTAAATCATCTGCTTAAAACTGAGCAAGATAATCCTACGATAGGGCTATTGGTTTGCAAAACTAAAGATAATGTATTAGCTCAATACTCATTGGAAGGATATAATCTGCCTATCGGTGTGTCACAATATCAATTAGAAAAAATATTACCCGAAAATTTCAAAAGTACATTACCTTCAATTGATGAGATTGAAGCCGAATTGAGTAATTAGTAATCTATGGACCAAATAGTTAACTACATACGTCAACGTCTTTCGCTTCGCAAGCCACTTGCGAAAGCGTTAGAGCTTACCTCTCGACTGACCGATAAGCTTTCCTTGCAGAAACCACCGACTGACCCGGATATGCTTGAAATGTTTATTGCTGCTGAACTTGCAAAGGTGAAATCCATCGTGCCGACTGTGAAAGGGTTTGACCGGGATTTTCCTTCTCTTGCTTTTTCTATTGCCACCGGTATCGGTAAAACGCGACTTATGGGTGCCATCATCGCATACCTTTATCTCAAGAAAGGCATCAAGCACTTTTTTGTGCTTGCTCCCAATCTTACTCTTTACGAGAAGTTGATAAAAGATTTCGGCGATGAGTCATATTCAAAATATGTGTTCAAGGGTATCAGTGAATTTGTCGGAAGGCCACCAAGAATCGTTACTGGCGAGAACTATCAGGAGCGCACCGGCTCTCTTTTCTCAGACCTTGAAATCAATATCTTCAACATCTCGAAGTTCAACAAAGATAGTAAAGAGAGTAAAAAAGGATTACCGCGCATGCGTCGCCTGTCTGAATATCTCGGTCAATCGTACTTTGATTATCTCGCATCGCTTCCTGATCTTGTAATCTTGATGGACGAAGCGCACCGCTATCACGGAGACGCTTCAAAAAAAGCAATCAATGAGCTTCGCCCTGTTCTTGGTCTTGAGATGACGGCTACACCTTTCGATGAAAAAGGGAAAGCCTTTAAGAATATCGTTTTTGAATATAATCTTGCAGAAGCTCTCGACGATGGGTTATATGTCAAAAATCCGGCGATTGCAAAAGCCCGAAACTTCAATAAGGATAATTTCACTCCCGAAGATATTGAAATTATCAAACTTGAAGACGGAATTACCGTGCATGAGCGCACAAAACTCGCTATTGAGATGTATGCCAAGCAGAACGGCCTGCCGGTTGTTAAGCCATTCATTCTCGTCACTTGCCGAGATATAAACCACGCAAAAGACATAGAAGATTTATTGCAGAGCGATCGCATTTATCACGGTGCCTATAAGGGGAAAGTCCTTCGTATTGATAGTACCTCGAAAAAGGATGAAGATATTGAGCGTCAGTTTGTAGCTCTTGAATCACCCGACAACGAGATAGAAATTGTCGTACATGTCAATATGCTTAAAGAGGGCTGGGATGTGAATAATCTTTACACAATTATTCCACTCCGTGCCTCTAATGCAGCTATCCTCATTGAGCAGACTATCGGACGTGGACTGCGCTTACCTTACGGCGGTCAACGCACCGGCAATAAAGATGTTGATACTTTAACCGTTATTGCTCACGACAACTTCCAGAAAGTTATCGACGAGGCAAATAAGGGTAATTCACTTCTAAAACGTGTTTCGTTTATCGAGCTTGAAGATCGCGACGAGCGGGAACAGGGCGGTCGTGTGGAAACCACTCCAACCTCTACTGAGCAGAAGATTCAGAAGCAAATCGAAAAGGTCAAAGGAGAAATATCGGAGAAGTCGAAACAATATGTTACCCAAGTAGGTAAGGCTGTCGAATCCGCCATCTCCAATATTGCAGCTGAGGGTGTAGCCTCTTTTGGAGACCTCCAAAAGAAAGAGGTTAAGCAAAAACTCCGCGAAAAGGCTATTGAAACCATCAAGGAGAGTGTCAAGGACTCCCTTTTTGCGGAACAAGATGCAGCCGAGCAGATAGCCCAGGTCGACGAAATAATAAATATCGTCGTAGAGGATTACAAGGATAATGTTATTGAAATTCCGCGCATTGTCGTTGAACAACAAAATGTAAAGGCTATATTTGAGGACTTCGACCTCGATACTACTAAGGGATATAATCTCGATGAATTGCATCGAGAAATTATCCGACAAGGACTCCACGACTCTACTGAATTTGAAGTGATTGCCGGAAAATCCGGAAGTTCTAAGCGCCCGGCTGTTGAACAGCTCATCGCGTGTCTTATAGACTTTGATGACGTTGATTATGACGAAATTTCCGACTTGCTCTATAAACTTGTAGGACAAGCCGTAGATGTTATTCGCAGTAATGCTCCCGGTATCACTGATGATGATTTGAACGAGCGAGTTCACGCATTCAAGCAAAGTCTCGCTGACAATATATATAAGCAGATGAAAGAACACTACCGCATTATTCCGGGAGAGTTCAAAATCAACAAAGTGCTACCATTCTCAAAAATTCTTGACCAACCAATAATTGTTAATAATTGGGGAACATTGGATTTTCACGAACCAGTACCGGCACAGAAGTCTGCCGTAGTCAAATTTGTGTATGTAGGTTTCAAAAAGTCCTACTATACAAAATATCGTTTCGACAGTTCTACCGAGCTTGACTTCTCGTTCATTCTCGAAACCAACAATGAAGTCCTCAAATGGATTCGTCCTGTACCCAATCAGTTCAATATATACTGGTCGAGTGGAGCAAAGAAATACGAGCCGGACTTCATTGTAGAAACTGCTGACGCTATCTACATGTGTGAAACCAAAGCGGAGAAAGATGTCAACGATTCTGATGTGCAAGCCAAAGCAGAAGCCGCTCGTGAGTTCTGCCGTAGAGCCTCCGAGTTTACCGCACAAAATGGCGGCAAACCTTGGCATTACCTCATTATTCCCCATACTCTCGTAGATCGAGGTTATTCGTTTAATTATATTCTCAAACAAATAAAACTTAAATAATTAATTCCAAAATACCTTTAATCATGCGACATTTAACTTCATTAATGGTTATTTTGGCTGTTCTGATCTTAACAGCCTGTAGCCAATCTCAAAAAACTTCTTCAGAAGCCAGGACTTCCATGGAGGCATTAGTCAAGGAATTGGCTAAGAATCCTGAAAGCGTGAAAATCGATAATGTAAACGCTGTCTACCAAAATGATTCTCTTTCTATACTTCACTTCGATTTTACAGCGAAGAATGGTCTGGGTATGGAATCTACCGATAAGATGGAATACATCTATCTTATTCAAGGCGATAAGAAATACGAGGCTATACACGAACTCGCAGCGGATAGTGTATATGTAGACAATCCAACTTGGGAGAAAAATCGTAAGGGAAACATTTACGAAGATCTCGATTACGATGCTGCTCTTCGGTACTTATCTGCCATTTTTATCAATGGCAATGGTAGAGCCGTTGGAGATAAAGCCCGCGAAAATGAAGTTAAGATTGAAGTACCTACAGGAACAGGTGCTTGGGAACTCAAACGCTATTCCGATTCCTTCGGGGAAGAGACTAACGACAAATATCTTGTCTTGATGGGAGACGGCGTGTTTAGTAATAGCGCAACAACTAACTCAAACCTTAAAGTGGCATTCTTTATTGATGGAAATAGTTTTTCCTTCCGTCTTTTTGAATACGGATCAAGCCCTGTAAAAGATGATGACGCAACATATGTAACTCGTATTAAGGATAGCGAGGGAAATGTTCATGATTTCAGACTTTGGAACTCAGGACAGTCTGGTCAGATTGGTTCATTCTATAATGGAACAGAGGACTATCAAAAGATAGTTGATATTCTCAAAAAGGGAGGAGATATTGTTGTCCTTATGAATTATAGCAATTACGGCCAAAGTGATTACCGCTTCAAACTTAATGTAGACGGGTTTGATAAAGCAATGAAGTTAGTGAAATAACACTAATAGTTAAGTTTTACAACATCGATAAGTTCACTGTTGAGATGATTCTTTCCCAACAGTGAACTCTTGAAATTTTCAAATGAATAATTAAAATGATTATCCGCAATATAATAATTAAGGTTAGTGTTCAACGAGCCTTTTAATTTATTTTATTGCCACCCATTGTTAGGGGAATATTCCCCATTGCCTTTGGCCATCTGTCTTGCTTAAGAACTAAAATGATTATATTTCTCTTTTCATGGAAGACCGAAATGAGTAGAAAGAAATTTACAAGTCCTAATATGCTATGAATAAAAATAATAAAGAAAAAGCTATAGAAATTAAAAACGAATTATGTGCCTATAATCCTTCGCTTGCTGGATTGGAGTTTATTGGAGGCGGGAACAATGGATACGCCTATCAAATGGGAGGGCTGGTAGTAAAGGTTACAGGAGATATTGAAGAATTTACCGTGGCTTATGCTTTAACTCAGTACAACGAACAGTATCCTCAAGGAATAATGTCTTCTTGTATTGCTTCTCCTCACCTTGTCTTTTCATTTTATTCGAAATCTCAGAATCGTTATTATGGAGTCATATTTATGGAAAAGTTGGAGATGTCTAGTTCGTTACAACCTTACATCAAGCTGGCAGTTAAAGATTTCATTCATGTATGGATCTCAGAATTCTTCAATAATAATGGTAGGTCTGGAGACTACTGGAGGATATGCGATATTTACAGGGAGGGTTCAAAAGAAGTAATACAGGAAATTCGAAATATGTTAGAAAGATTCCTGGCTCTCCAACATGAAGAAGAATATAGTACATTGGAATATAAGAGAGAAATTAGAGTTAAATTCAGTTTGTTTTTCTTTGATTTTATTAGTAAGCTTTATAAGGAGATTCTGTCTATATATCCTAATGCACGTGTCGATTTAAATGAAGGAAACTTTGGCTTTGATTCCAATAAGCATTTAAAGGCTTTTGATTTTCAAGTATATGACGAAGCGCAGTGTCACAAAGATATTTTTTCAATCTTACGAAAATTTTAAATATGAAAATACTCAGTTGGAACGTAAATGGGCTGCGGGCGCGGTTGGAGGCTGTGAATCGGTTGGTGGCCGAGTTGCAGCCTGATGTGCTGTGTTTTCAGAAAGTAAGGAGGAATGGAGGTTTCCTTACACTGATACCCGATTATCTGGGATTCCTTGGTTCAATGAAGAAAGGATTATTCGGAGGTGTAAGCACATATTTGCGTCATGGTCTGGAGATTGACATTGAGGCACAGCGCAATGATGCACCGAAATGGCTACTTGAAACCGGATGTCTGAACGTTATTCGTTTCGACCAGTTAATTCTTGTCAATGCCTATTTTCCCTACGCTAATAAAACGGATGAAGAGTTTGTTAAGATCAGGCAGCGTTGGGACTATGAGCTTCACGATTATCTTGTAAGTCTTGCTTCAGAGAAACCG
>JAAVHP010000006.1 GCA_014799665.1 Clostridiales bacterium | reverse complement strand
GAGGCGAAGGCGGCTCACTGGACTGTAACTGACGTTGAGGCTCGAAAGCGTGGGGAGCAAACAGGATTAGATATCCTGGTAGTCCACGCCCTAAACGATGGATACTAGACGAGGGTGGCTTGCCCATCCGTGTCGTAGCTAACGCATTAAGTATCCCGCCTGTGGAGTACGGCCGCAAGGTTAAAACATAAAGAAATTGACGGGTCCCCGCACAAGCAGCGGAGCATGTGGTTTAATTCGATGCAACGCGAAGAACCTTACCAAGACTTGACATTGCGTGACAGCCTGTGAAAGCAGGCCTCCCTTCGGGGCACAAAAACAGATGGTGCATGGTCGTCGTCAGCTCGTGCCGTGAGGTGTTCGGTTAAGTCCGTCAACGAGCGCAACCCTTATTTCTAGTTACCAATATTAAGTTAGGGACTCTGGAAAGACTGCCGTGGATAACACGGAGGAAGGTGGGGATGATGTCAGATCATCATGCCTCTTACGTCTTGGGCTACACACGTGCTACAATGGGCGCCACAAAGAGTTGCAAAGCCGCAAGGCCCAGCCAATCTCAAAAAAGCGCTCTCAGTTCGGATTGTGGGCTGCAACCCGCCCACATGAAGTTGGAGTTGCTAGTAATCCCGAATCAGCACGTCGGGGTGAATGCGTTCCCGGGGATTGTACACACCGCCCGTCAAGCCATGGGAGTTGGGGGTACTCGAAGTCGGTCACGCCAACCTGCAAAGGAAGCGTCCGCCTAAGGTAAAACCAATGACTGGGGTTAAGTCGTAACAAGGTAGCCCTACGAGAACGTGGGGCTGGATCACCTCCTTTAAGGAATCTGCAATTAGAGCAGATACCATAAAAAAATTCAGTTTTCTCATAATCGATATAATCCGCTAAATCTATCACTGAATGTGTTGTAATCAAAAAGACCTCGTTTTATAAACGTGGTCTTTTTTGTTTTGTAATTTTAAACGCGGTTTGTAGTATTCAAAAATTTGATAATAAATGTGAATAGTGTAAATAATTTGCGCATAATTAGAAATATTTGCAAAAATACTTGACATAATTTAAATTTTTTGTTATTATTGAAGAAAAATAAGGGAGCTTGATAATTATGTCTAACAAAATATTGCAAAAATGTCCTTCATGCGGTAATGATTTGGTTATATCCGAGCTGTCGTGTAAAAATTGCGACGTGAAAGTCAGCGGCAGTTTTGAAATTGGTATGTTCGGCGAATTAGATTCGCAAGATTTTGAATTCGTTAAACAGTTTATTTTTGTTGAGGGGAATATCTCTAAAATGCAGGCTTTGTATAATGAAAGCTATGACGGTATAAAAAGTAAACTAAAAACTATTTACTTAAAATTAGGAGGGGAAATAATGGTCGATAAAAATGAATTTTACGAGATGGCTAACGGAAGCAAAGTAATTCAAACTTTACAAGACAGGATCATTGCTCATGGCGGGCAAGCGTTAATGCCAGTGCTTAAAGGAGACCCAGTTCCGTTTTGGTTATCGCCGACAAAAGGCGGCTTGGAGTCGAAAGGTTTGCGTGGTGTCGTATTAGAATGGCGTATATTCGATGCTATAGTTAAAAAGGCTGTTTCTCTCGGGGGTAAGATGTATCGAGGTGATAGTGCCGCTCATAGCGGTGCAGTGATTGGTAGCGATGAATTGCCGTTGGATACGATTGACGGATTTATTTCCACGGAATTCTACGGCGCGCACGTTGGCGATACAACGCTGCGCCGCTCTACATACTTTTCGGGTATACTTGATTGGGCGGGTATTGCGGTTAATCACAGAAGTCAAGGGCGTGGTGGTTTTATTACAATAAACCCCGAATACATGAATAAATAGGACTTTTCGATTAAGTGCTTTGTAGTTTTCGCAAGGTTGATAAGTTATAATTAGGTTAAAAAATACAAAACGAAAAAATCTCCGCAATACATGGTATCGTGGGGATTTTTCGTTTCGCTAATGTTTTCGTCTTTTGTATGTTTTTTAGCGAATAGTCTTGTAAAGCTATCGGCTCGAAGTAAATTATCGAAATAAATCAATGAACTTCTTTTTAAACCGTGGTTGCCTTACACTAATATGTTGTGCAGGTTATAAAATATTATTCGTAATTCTATTGACAAATTTTATTTTTTGATTTAAAATAAAACAAATGTTGCAAAACAAATGTTTTAGTATACAGGTTGTTTGCCTGATTAAGAGAGGTTGTTATGCCGCCTAAGGCTAAGTTTACAAGGGAAGAAGTAATATCCGCCGCGCTCGGTATCGTCGAGCAAGAGGGAGAAAAAGCGCTTACGGCGCGGTCGCTTGGCGGTGCGCTTAACAGTTCGGCGCGCCCGATCTTTACGCTGTTTTCGAGCATGGACGAGGTTTTGACCCAGGTTATCACAGCGGCAAAGTCGGTATACAAGTCGTACGTGGACGAGGGGCTTACCGAAAGCCCTGCATTTAAGGGTGTAGGCAAAAGCTATATTCGGTTTGCGAGCGAGCGTCCGCAGCTGTTTGCGTTACTATTTATGCGCGATATGCACGGCACGCCTGACGTGAACTATATTCTAAATTTAGTCGACGACAGCGCAAAAGAGATCTTGCGCTCGATAGTCGACGGCTACGGGTTCGATGAAGCGACGGCGAAAAAGCTATACGTGAATATGTGGCTGTACACGCACGGAATAGCTACGCTTATCGTGACCGGCGTGTGCTCGTTCAGTGCGGACGAGATTTCAAACATGATGACCGACGTATGCACGAGCCTTATAGTAAAATACAAAACGCAGGGCGGTAAATAGACAATGATAAAAGCCAACGGGATATATAAATCGTTCAATGGCGGCGAGCCGATATTAAAGGACGTTTCGGTCGATATTGCGGACGGCGAGTTCGCCGTCATTCTCGGCGCGTCAGGTTCGGGTAAGTCCACGCTTTTGTCCGTGCTTTCGGGGCTGGAAAAGATGGACAGCGGCACCGTGTTCTGCGACGGGCAGGAGCTTTCGGCTATGACCGATAAACAGCTCACTTTTTTCCGCCGTAAGTCGGTCGGGTTCATATTTCAGCAATATTACTTGCTCGAACACATGAACGTGGAAAACAACGTGCGGCTGGGTGCGGACCTTGCGAGTAATAAAGACTACCGCGAAACGATAGCCGCCGTAGGGCTTGCTGACAGGCTTAAAGCTAAGCCTAGCGAGCTTTCGGGCGGGGAACAGCAACGCGTGTGCATTGCTCGCGCGCTCGCCAAAAATCCGCGCGTGCTTTTCTCCGACGAGCCGACGGGCGCGCTCGACGAGCAAACGGGGCGGAGCGTACTCGATTATATGATAAAGCTCAAGCGCGAGCGTGGCTTTACCATGGTAATGGTTACGCATAACCGCAATATAGCCGAAACCGCCGACACCGTAATAAAAATGAACAGCGGAAGGATCGTCGAGGTAACGAAAAATTCGGTCGTAAAATCGGCGTATGACATCGAGTGGTGACGGGCGATGGTAATAAGTATTAAGGACGGAATAAAGCTCGTCGGTATATCGATAGTGTGCTTTTGCGCGGTGTTTGTTTGCACTTTCTTTCTTAACTATTACTGCGACGCATCGGCGCTCGGCGATACGGTGGGCGAACAATACAAGGTTTTGTACGACGCGCAAATAGCTACGTCTAAGCTTGTATGCGTGATTACTGGCGGCGTGCTTTGCCTTATCGCCGTCGGTATGCTTGCGTTTTATATTATGCTTTTCGTGGACGGCAACCGCAAGCGGTTCGGGCTACTAAAAGCGCTCGGCTACTCGAACGGGAGGATAGCCGTATCCTTTTGGGTGTTCGGGCTGAGCGTAGGGATCGGCGCGCTTCTCGGCTTTTGCGCGGGGTGGGCGATAATGCCGTTGATTTATAAAGAGCTTACGCTGGACGGTATGCCCGAGGTCGTGCCGCAGTTTCGGTTTTGGTTATTCGTTGTGCTTGTGATCATGCCGAGCGCGGTATTCTCGCTTTTGTCGTGCGGGTACGCCGCGCTTACTTTAAGGCAGAATGTGGGCGACATGCTCAAAAACAACGGGCGAGCGAAAGCGGTCAAAAGGGTGTCAGATAGGGAACGCTCGTTCCCCGTAGAAATGGCGCTGTCCGTACTGCGCAGTAAAAAATCGACGGTATTCTTTATAGCGTTTTCGTGCTTTTGCTTTTCGGCAATGGTGCAAATGGGCGCGTCCATGCGCACTCTAAGCTCCGTGACGATGGGGGTAATGATTTTATCAATCGGAATCGTTTTGGCGATCACGGCCATGATTATGGCGGTTACAACGGTTATAAATGCCAACGCGCGTAATATCTCGCTCATGAAAGCATTCGGTTATTCGACCTTTGAACGAATCGCAATACTGCTCGTCGGTTATGTTCCGTTCGCGCTGTTGGGCTTCGGGGTAGGGACGGTTTATCAGTACGGGCTGCTCAGATTGATGATGGATCTCGTATACGTGAACGTGCCTAATATGCCAGAGTATAGCTTTGACGTAGCGGCGTTCTTTATTACGCTCGGCGCGTTCATAGCGGCGTACGTAGCGGTAATGGGCTTCTACTCGTTTAAAATCTCGCGCGTGTCCGTCAAAAAGACTATGCGAGTTGATGATTAAGTTCGTGCGGCGACCTAGTTGTCGATTTGTGCGATACGTGCCACAATATAACACGCGCAGTAGCGCTGCTACGAGCGTAACATATTGTGTTCGTCTCGCACAAATCGCCGACACAATCTCGCTCGCGTCACTTAATCAGCATCTCTTATGAGCGAAGATTGATTTTCTTAAATAATTCTTACAAACATTAGAGTTTTATTAGAAATCCCCGAAAGGGGATTTTTTCTATTGACAATACTATGTAATGCGTGGTATTATGTATTCAACAGTATTGAGCTGCAATTAATGAATATTTTTGCGCACGATATCGATTATTTTTAAGGAGGGCGGCGGTGGACGTTCAATTAAAAAAAGGCTTGCTCGAACTCTGCGTATTGGCGTCGCTCAATAAAGAGGAGAGCTACGGGTACAAGATAATCAGCGACATATCGCCGTATATCGAGATAAGCGAGAGTACGCTGTATCCAATACTCAAACGGCTTGAATCTACGGGGTGCTTGACTACGCGGAGCAAGGAATACAACGGCAGGCTCAGAAAATATTACATGATAACCCAAGCGGGCAAGGACAGAATAAAAGGCTCGCTGGACGATCTGGACGAGCTAAAACGAATATACGAATTCATTTACAGGGAAGGGCGCTGATCATGACCAAGTACGAATGGGAACATGAACTTAAAAAGAATATTCACCGTTTGCCGAGCGACGAGATAGCGCGGGTGCTCGACTACTATAACGAGATGTTCGAGGACTATATCGAGCGCGGAAAGAGCGAACGCGAGATCATTCGCGAGTTCGGCAATCCCGCGGACGTCGCCGATAAAATACTGTCCGAGTACGACGGCGAGCTTTTGCCGGAGGACGGGCATATCTCAACGCCGTTCGACGAGCCGACGGCTACTAAAAAGCAGAGCGAACCCAAGAAGCCGAGCGAGCCGATCAAACAGGTTTACGACGGGATATTCGAGGGGTACGACGACAACAAGCCGGACGAATTTATCGAGGTTAAAAACGTTAAGACCAAGCCGAAGAGGGAGAGTGCGATTGAGCCCAGCGAATACGATAAGCTCTCCGAAAGCGATAAACGCAATCTTAAAGTCGCGATCTTTCTTATTATAAACGTTGTTACGGGCTTCGGACTCGTCATTGCGGCAGTGGCTTTGTGGATAGTGCTTGCGGCGTTCGTAATATCAGGGATAGGCATTGGCATAGGCGGAGTTTACTCGGTAGTCGTGGCGTGCGGACCGTTGTTCTCGGGCGCGGCAGGTTCGGGACTTGCTCAGCTCGGTATAGGCATAGCGCTTATCGGTCTCGGCATAGTGATCACGATGTTGTGCGTAAAGGGAATTAGGCTGTACGCCGTACTTACTCAAAAGCTTTTCAAAAGCATCTTCAAGGTAAACAAAAAGGAGAGCGCATGAAACGTACAGGTAAAATACTCGCCGTAGGCGTTGCGGCTTTGCTCGCCGGCGTGATAGTTTGGATAGTGGGGATGTCGATTATAGATTGGGATTTTACTCGGCTAGATTCGACAACGTATACCGCGCAATCGTATGAGTGCGAGGACGAGATCAAAAGCATAAGCGTAAACCTTTCGTCCTTTCCTCTGACGGTGACGAAGGGCGACAGCGTGGCGCTCGACTACTACGAAGCGGACAATTCCGAGGTTTTCGTAGAGGAGAATAACGGCGTGCTGTCCGTAGTGGAAAAGTACAAATATAACCCGTTTAAGAGCGGTATATTCGACTTCGGCAGGCACTCGCATAAGTTTGCCCTGACAGTCGTTTCGGGCGTTACATTCGAAATAAACGGCTTAAACGGCGATATTTCTTTCGATGGCGTAAGCTTTGACGAGTTTTCGATAAACAGTACCAACGCAAATATCGGTTTTACGAACGTCGAGTTCGGCAAGCTCAATATTGACGTTACTAACGGTGATATCGAGTTTAAAGATTGCAGGGTGGGCGAGCTGACTATAGTAGGCAAGAACACGCACTGTGAGTTCGATAGGCTAACCGCAGACAGTACGTCTGTGAACACCGTAAACGCAAATATAGATATTGAAGATTGTAAAATACAAGATTTGTTTGTGGACGCGACCAACCTCGATATTACGTCTGAGAACAGCGAATTTAAGTCGTTCGTGATCGACGGCACGAATACCGATTGCGATCTTAAAAAGGTCACGCTCGATAAGCTGTCGATCGATACGGTCAATCTTGGCGCGTATATCGAGATAGTAGGTAACGAGAGCGAGTATACCGTAAGAACGGACGGGCGCAATATGCCGCACGACCGCACGGGCACTACCGATAAGCTTATCGAACTAAGCGGTACGAACAACAGTGTTAAGCTGAAATTCGTTTGATCATCAAACAATAAAAGCAAATAAAAACGCCCGCTCTATTGAACGGGCGTTTTTGTATATTAACGTAAAGGTTTCTTGGTTACTTCTTTGTCTAAAGAAGTAACTACTCGGTTTTGGGTTTTTTGGTGTAAGACTTTTTGGTGGGCTCTTTTACTTCGGTGGGTTCGGTCGCTTGATCGTCTGCGACTTTGCCGAGGTAAGTGGGGAGCTCCATGCCGTTCATCTTGAACAGCTCGTTAAGCGGCGGAACTGCGCCGAGCATACCCGAAAGGAAGTTTGCCGTCGTCGGCTGACCGTCTTTCATGCTGTCCCAAACGGTGACCTTGTCGATTTTGAGGTTCTTGATTGCGTCGACCTGCATGGCGACGAGGTTTTGAATCTTGTCGGCGATAAGCATTTTGACTGCGTCGTCGCTCTTACCACCCGATTTTTCGATGATCTTTCCGAAACCTTCGGCTTGCTTGGTGAGTATTTCGAGTTGACCCTTAGCTTCTGCAACTTTCTTGGCGTAGGCGGCGTCCGCTTCACCTTGTGCTCTGCGGCGAATGCGTTCGGCTTCGGCTTCCGCTTCGATTTCCGCTTTGCGTTTTTGGATTTCGGCGTTTACGAGAACGTCAGCTTCGAGCGTTGCGCGTTCGCGCTTGGCACGTTCCAACTCGGCTTGCTGTTCGGCTTTATACGCTTCCTCGTTGGCTTTCGCTTGAGCAATGAACTCGGCCGATTGCGCTACGCGGTTGGCTTCCGCTTCCGCTTCGCGAAGTCGGGCGTTGGATTGACTGACCAAAACTTTGGATTTGTTCTCGCCGTCGATAGCCTCGGAATTGGCGGCGGCGACTTGGATACGTTCGTCCTTGTTGGCGTTTGCTTCGCCGATCGAACCGTCGCGGTTCTTTTCGGCAACCGATTTTTTAGCGTCGTTGATAACCTTGGCGGCGGCTTCCTTACCGAGCGCGTCTATATAGCCGGACTCGTCGTTGATATCGGTTACGTTAACGTTGATAAGGCGAAGACCGATCTTTTTAAGCTCGCCCTCGACGTTGATGGAAACCGCTTCGAGGAACTTGTCGCGGTCGGTGTTGATTTCCTCGATATTCATGGTCGCGATGATCAAACGGAGCTGACCGAATATGATATCTTCGGCAAGGCGTTGAATTTCGTTGAGAGGAAGGGAGCGCAAACGCTCGGCGGCGTTTTGCATAACGCCGTTTTCCGTCGAGATACCGACGGTGAAGCGCGACGGAACGTCTACACGAATGTTCTGGCGCGACAGCGCGTTTTTAAGGTCGACCTGAATGGATATGGGGGTGAGGTCGAGGAAGCTGTACGACTGGATGAACGGCCATATAAATGCCGCGCCACCGTGGATACACTTGGCAGAGCGTGCCGTGCCGTCGGAGGCTTTGCCGACTTTACCGTATATGACCATGACTTTGTCGGACGGGCATTTTTTATACCGCGCCGCGACGGTTGCGATGAGCAGTATTATGAGCAGTACCGCGACTACCACAACGGCGACAATGCCGCCTACTGCGCCACCGGAGAGGGAAGAGAAACAGGTTTGCATAATTTTAACACTCCTTTTGTGTATTTTTGACTGTGATTAGAGTTTGTATGTTATCAACCGGAAATTTACGTTAGTTTTTTTCAATCGTTATCGACGGTTTTTTGTACTTTTCGACAAGAAGTATATTGGCGCCGATATGCTTGACGACTTTGATTTCGGACGCTGTGGGCAGCGGCTCGGTGCTGTCGGTAACGGCTTGGTACTCGGCATAGCGCTCCTGAATAAGGATGTTTATCTTGCCGTAGCCACTGCGTGACGGGGGAACGGTCAGGTATACCGTGCCTATCGTGCCGACCGCGTTTTGCGGATTGAGGTTGCCGCTACTTTGCATCTTTTCCATGCCGATTATCGCGCCTGCCATACCGCACGCCGCCGCGAACCCGCAAACGAGCGCAACCGGCAGAGCTACGTACCAGCCCATAAAATAGCAAAGCGTGTAAGCGAGCCAGCCGCCGACTGCCGCGAAGGCTATTATCGACCTAAGGCTTAAAAGGCGCAAGCCAAACGCTGCGATACCGCCGCCCGAAACTTCGCTGTCGGTTCCGTCACCGCCGCCGTCGCTCATTCCGTCGCTTCCGTCAGTAACGCTTCCGCTCGGAACGTCGAAGTCGAGCATACTGCCTCCGCCCGACGATACGTCTGCGTCGGTAAGACCACCACCCGAAATATCGCCGTCGGTAAGTCCGCCACCGCCGATATCGCCGTCGGTAAGACCGCCTCCGCCCGTTACGTCCGCGTCGTTGCTGCCGCCCACAAGCATGAGTATTATTTGCACTATAAGCACCGCGGTCGCGGCACACGCAATAATGAACGCTGCTTGCTGAAACGCCGACATACTATTCCACCACATTGCACGTCTCCTTTTTTGATAATCGAAATTATCAAAACTAATTATATCAAACTCGGTACTGTTTGTCAATACACAATTATTATACTGACCGTAAATAAGAAATAGATTACAGAAAGATTAAAATCAGATTAAACCGATATTGACATTTTTATCGGGGTAGTGTAAAATAACCGTATAGTGAGAACGCTTTTTTTAAGACCCAATAAGCCCGAGCTTCGCCCCGAAAAGTTTTCGCGGCGTGTTTACTGTGCAGACGGCTACCGCGCAGAGATCGTGCGCCGACCGATAGGCAAGTTTTTTGTCGGATGGGGAATAGCGTTATGTGTTCTTCTTATTCCACTCATTGTAATGCTCGATGTGCGCAAAGACCCACGCGTTGCCGAATTTTGGACTACTCATATCCAAGCGGGTTGGGAAAGCTTTACAGGGCATTTGACGAGCTTTTTGCCGTGCTCGGTGCTCGAATTGTTGATCGTATCGGGAATAATGCTCGGCGTGTTCTTATTGGTAAGAGTGTTTATTAATTTATGCAAGGGTAGGTTTAAGAGAATAGCGGTGGGCTTAGTAGTTATCGCTACGTTTGGCGCGTACTTACTCAATTTATATATAATGTCTATGGGGTTCGGGTACTACCGCGCCGAAATGCCCGTGCCGCAAACCGAAAACAAATACACGGCGTCGCAAGCTCGAAAAGTAGTCGAATACTTTTTAGCCGATTATAATAGGCTTGCGAATAGCTTGGAACGCGATGAAAACGGTTGCGTTGTTTGCCCGTATGCGTTCGGGGAGCTTGCCGATATTATGGTGGAAGAGTATAAGCGGCTCGACGCGCCTTTCTTTAACGGGTATTTTGCGAAATATACGCCTACGGCCAAGCCTGTCGTAAACAGCTGGTTTTTATCCGATATGCTCATAACGGGTGTAACGTTCTTACCGTTTGGCGAAGCGACGCTCAATGTTGCCGCGCCGCCCACTACGATAACCTCTACGCTCGCGCACGAGCTTGCGCATACCAAGGGTGTTCAGCGCGAGGGGGATGCCAACCTTTTGGCGCGGTATATTCTTGTTTCGTCCGAGAACGATTACTTGCGGTATTGTGGGTATTACGCTTCTTTCGATAACTTGTTATCTGCGCTTTCGCTCGCGGGCGACTGGCAGAGCTTTAACGAATTGGGTGTACAAATAAGCCCGCTCGTGGCCAAAGAACGCAGGTACGCAAATGCGTATTGGAATTCGCAGCCCGATATAATAGGGCAGATCGCCGAGTTCTTTAATAACCTTTATCTTAAATCCAACGGTGCGGAAAACGGCACCGGCAGCTACGACAACGGTAATAAAGGCGAAGTCGTTACGCCTATCAATCCGGATACGGGCGAACCGGAAAAAGACCCCGACACAGGCGAGATCGTGCGCGAGATAGAATATTCGCAAGTGCAAAAAATGTACTTTAAAATATACGAAGAAATTAGAAGTTACGAATTATAAAAGCACTTTCGGGTCGTACTCGGGTTTTTTGAAAACGACTTCGTCGGGCTTATCGGCGATTTCGGTTTTGAAAACTTCCTGCCACTCCTCGGCGTCGTAGTCCTCGATAGTGCAGGTGATCCAATGTTTGTCTGCGCCGAGATCGCGCGACAATACCTCTACGAGATCGCGGGCAAGCTTTTCCTTTTGCGCCTGCGTTCTTCCCGCAAGCATTTTTACCGAGATATTAGGCATGGTCGTGTTCCTCCGTGCTTTTTGCTTTTTTATTGAGCGGCGGTAATAACCGCAGTTTGGTCAGTAACGGTATCATCATTACGGTGACGACTATGTTTATCGCGCCGACCGCGAGTTGCAGTACGCGCGACGCCCCTACGTATACCCAAAACCCCTTTTCGAGATATGATTTGAGATGCAAGTAGTATCGACACCACCACCATATCGCAAACGAGTCGAATAAGAGGGTAATAAGCAAGGTACATGCTATCCCCGCAAACAAAAACTTTGCGATGTAGTTTTTTACGGGGAAATACTTAAAGCATAGCCCTGCGATCACGCCGTATAATGTGCAGCCGAGCGTCAGTAAAGGATTGAGCGCGCCCATAGGGAATATGATCGCGCCGAGAACGTCGGACACGAAGCAGACGATCCCGCCGCCGACGGGACCGAGCACTGCGGCGGAGATAAGCCATACCACGTAAATAGGCGTTATCTTAAAGTTGGGCGTCAGCGTGAGAAATTGACCGATAAATTTCATCACGAGAGAAAGCGCGGCGAATACCGCCGTGTACGTGAGCCATTTTGTCGTTCCAAACTTGATTTGCTGCGAACGGACGTTAGACTTTTTTCTTATGTCCGGAGTCGCAATTTCCTGTTGATCGTTGATCAATGTCGGGCTTCTCCTTTTATTACGGGTGAACGTTGTCCGAAATGCGCAATCTTGCTACCGTTTTGCACGGATAAATGCGTTGTTTCTCCTCGCCGTAGCGCTGCTACGACTTCGTCGAAACGCCTTTTTACCGTGTAAAACGCCGACGCAATCTTTGCGTATTTCTCCCAACCTTCACCCTTATTTTATTAATTTCATTATAGCATACAAGATATGTAAAGTAAAGTCTTTAAGACTGAGCTTTTTTAATTTTTCCTAACTTTTTAAATTTAGGGTTGTGCCGTTTTTTCTTCTTGTTTATATTCACGTCGAAGTCGATCGCGCCGAATATGACCGCAACGAGCGCGGCGAAGCACACGCCACCTATGCCGGAAACTATTATCGGCAAAACGTTACCGGGGATAATGTTATAAACGTAGCGCGTGAACAGCCATGCGGGGTACGCGCCCGCCACGCAAATAAGAAGCGGCTTGAAGAAGGTCAGCTTCATGCCCGTGCGGCGTTTTATGTCTATCACGTCGAGAGTCGCCGAGGTGATAAGGCTTACGCCGAACGCCGCCATGAATACGTCCATATTGAAGCGCGAATAGAACGCGAAGCAAATTATATACATGACCACCGCGCCGATAAGGTAGTTTATGAGCGATTTCTTTTCGAGGTCGAGCGAGTTGAGCATGGACGACGCTATGTTCTCGAACGACAGCGGCAAGAGCAGCCACGCCGATTTTCTCAGGAATATGCCTGCGTCGGTATTGTTGTAAATGAACGTGCCGAGCGGCCCGCCGAGCGCGATATACACGGGCAGGACTATCGCCGCGACGATCACCGAGAACGAAAGCGCGCTCTCTATCTGGCGGCAGGTGCTCTTTTTATCGCCCTTGGCGTACGCTTCCGAAAGGGTGGGGATCATGACGAACGCGAGCGAGCCGACCACCGTTATGGGAAGATACAGTAGCGGCAACGCCATGCCCACGCACGAGCCGAAAACGTACATCGATTGCTCGGTGTTGAGCCCGCTCGTCATGAGTAAAAACGGTATTGCGATCGCTATTATGTAGTTATTCACGCTCGAAGTCGTGCGCGACAGCGTTATGGGCAGCGATGTCGTTATGAGCGGTTTTAGTGTAGATTTGGGGCTTTTAAGCTTCCGCTTGCCGCAGAAGTAGAATATAACGCAGGCGAGCGCGGACACGAAGCACGCCACCGACATGGATAGGGCTACTGCGTTTATTTTGTTCTTAAACAGGCTGAACAGCGCAACGCAGCACACTATGCGCGCTACCTGCTCTATCAACTCGACTACGCTTACCGAGGTGAATTTCTTTTCGCCCCAAAGCACGCCGCGGAACGCCGAGTATACGCCAGAAAACACAAGCGCGGGCAGCATGATTATAACGAGCGTCATGGATTGGCTGTCGGCGAAAAGCGCGCCTATCGGTTTTTGGAATATCAAAACGATACCGCACACGACGAGCGATATAATGAGCTCGAAAATGAGCGCCGCCGAGCAAAGACTGCCGCCCAGCGATTTATCTTTGGCGGTCAGCTTGCTTACTACAAGCGGAATGCCCGAGGTCATGAGTGTGAGCAGGACGAAAAAAAACGACGTCGCCACCGAGTAGATACCCATGCCGACAGCGCCTATCTGCCGCGACAGGTAGATTTTGAATAAAAAGCCGAGCGTGCGTTCCACGAACGTGAACGCGGTCAGCGTGAAAACCGCCTTAACCATTGATTTCATACCGTTATTTTATGTCGAGGTATGGCGTAAAATGATAGAAAAACGGCGTTAGGCTTGACGTAAGAGCAGTCGTTGTCGCCAAAGACTTGATTTATTCGGCATAAACTGATATAATATAATTGTGAAACTATTCACTTCTTCTATTGTAAAGCGGTTGGCAAGGCTCTTTGCCGTCGCTTTCATATTCGCTCTGTCCGTTTTTACTTTAACGGGGTGCGACGAGGAGATTTGCATTTCGCTCAATTGCGAGAGTGTTTTTATGACGGTGGGCGAAAGTCGAGACTTGCTCCCGTACGTTTCGTTTTCGGACTTTAACGCCGATAAAGATATAACCGTTTTTTCAAACGACGAGGATATAGCGTCGGTTAGCGGCAATCGCTTGACCGCGCGCAAAAAGGGCGAGACCACGGTCGATATTTACGCCTATGATAACTGCGTAACACTGAGCGTTTCGGTCGGGTATATGCAGAGCAGCAGCTTGTCCGTCGAAGTGACCGATCAATACCAAACGGTCGACCCGCTTACCGAAAAGCCGAAGCCCGTTACGTTTAGGGCGTATGTAGACGGACCCGACCCCGATACCGTAATAGAATGGACGGTTGACGACAAGGCGGCGGGTAGCGGTGAAACATTCGAGTTTACGCCCAAAGGTTACGGCGAATACACGGTAGAGGCTTCTGCCGACGGCATTACAGAAAGCAAGCGTGTGGCGATGTATTATCCGTCGTTTGTCGACGCGGCCGTTTCGGGTGTTCTCAGTCAGACCGACGGCAATTTTTCGCCCGTGATCTTTACTGCGCGCGAATTCGTAGCGCCGAGCAACTATCCCTCGGTATACGAGTGGATGGTGAACGGCGAGGTGTGCGGCGATAAAAGAATCTTTTCGTTCACGCCGGAGAACGCGGGCGAGTACGAGGTGACGCTCAAAGTTAACGGGCTGTCGCGTAATTTCGGCAAGGAGAAAAGTGTAAAGATAACCGCATCGGGCGGGCGCGCGCCGACGGGCGAAGTTGTGTTCGACGAGGAGGACAGCGTATACTTAAAGTGGCGAGATAACGGATATATCGTGCGCGCGTCCGTTTTCTGTCCCGACGGAAGCCGAGTTAATATAGATAGGTCTGACGCGCAGAACTCGTACCGCTTCGAGAAAGGCGCGCTTAATCTTGACGGCATTATAGAGGTGTGCGCCGCCGAGCCGTCTTCGTACCGCATAGAGATTGTTGCGGACGGTAAGACCGAGGTTAAGTTCACGCAGTATCCCGCCATAGCGCAGAAATTTTTGGACGAAACGGTGCTCGCTCATAACGGATTTATATCTGATACTGCCGACCTCGAACGGTGGGTGCGCGAGGTGTACGCGTGCGGCTCGAAGCACGCCGAATGCTATTTGTCGCGCGGCGTGATAGGCTCGGAGTTGACGGTTAAAAACCAAGCCGCGGCGTTGGGTTTGACGGTAGTAACGCGATTAGACGGCTCTAAATTGATCGTCGATTTCGGAGACTATCATAACGCGCCGAATACCACCGAAAAATCAAGCGAGATTTATCAATTATATTACGAGCTTCCGCACCTGGAATACGATAAAGCCTATCTTCGCGGCAAGAGCTTTATTATGCCAATAGACCGTCGCCGCGGTGGGGTGGAAGTTAAAACCTCCGAACAGCTTTTGGCGGTCGCGCTCGACGGCGGACGACCGTTACCTACAGAGAACAGCACTGCTGAAATAATAAATAAAGCGGTGCGGAACGTTCTACTCGGCATAGTTGCGCACGATTACACTCAGGCGCAAACGGTTCACACGATATACGACTGGTTGCAGTGGACTACCGTGCATTCTTACTCCACGGACAAAGGCTCTTCGTCGAGGTTTTTGGAAGGGGCGTTCGGAAGCGCGGAGCTTACCGTTATCGTTTCGGACAGACCCGCGCTGACGAGTGAGGGCATGGCGAAGGCGTTTGCATTTATGTGCCGTATGGAAGGGATAGAGTGCGATATTCTTTATACCTATAAAAACAAAACGCCGTACTATTGCAATGCGCTCAATCTAGACGGAGCATGGTACTACGTGGACGTGTTCGGCGGCGAGGTCGAGAGTGACGAGCTGGGAATAAAACGCTCGGGCGAATATACCTCACACCGCGGGCTGTTTATGCCTGTAAACTACGCCGAAGATCTCGGTATCGATGTTGAGCTAACGCCGCTTGACGCTTACGACGAGGGGCTACTCGTATACATAGAAAAGAAAACTGACGGCGATTTTGTATACGATAAATTCATAGAGTACGAAGATATAGAACGTGGCGAAATAAAGGCGGCGGTGATCGACGCATTTTCGTCGATCCCCAAGACCGAATTTTCCGTAATTACGGTAGGTAGCATAATTACGAATACTGTAATGACGCACGGCGTAGAGTTAATGATAGATTGGTATCTCGACATTGTCTACGATGACGAGCTTAGGGGTGAGATAGAGAAAGAATTGCAAAAAGCGGTGGACGAGTTCGCCATTAAAACATACGGTAAACGCTTTCCGACCGTGTCTGTGTATTTGGTTGGCAACGTGCTTTACGTCGGCGCAACGGTAATGCGAACGACTTTTACCGGCAGGTGATAATGATTAAACGAAATATATTTAACAAAATAGTTTGTATAATGCTTGCGGCGGTTTTGCTTGCGTGCTCGTCGGCGCTTGTCGGGTGTTCGTTGCTCGGCAGGACGATTTTCGGCGAGGAGTACGTTGAGTTTACACAGAGCATGATCACGCTCGAAGTGGGCGATACCTGCGATTTGACGAATTTGATCGACAGCAGTTCGAGCTCATACAGTCTTACCTCATCCGATAAATCGGTCGTTACTATAAAGGGGCGCACTGCCACCGCAGTTGCCGAAGGCACTGCCACTGTTACTGCGGCATTGGATTTTTATACGGCTAAGCTTATCGTAACGGTAGTGTCCGCCGAGCCTGTCGACGATTCCGTGTTATCCTTCGAATTTGATAACCAATATCCGCATTTTTATGTGAACTACGATTTGGAAGGAAGCGCTGTGGTGCAAATAACGTTTCCGAGCGGAGAAACGCAGGAGTATTCACAAGAAGACCCGCGCTATTCCTCTCTTTTCGACGACAAGCGGTTTGACGCGGGTGAGTTCGTTTCCGCGTGCGCAAGCTCGCTTGTGCAAAGCACATATAAGTTTCAAGTCAAATCGTTGGGAGACGGTGATGAGCTTGCCGAGAGTGAATATTCTGAGTCTGTCGAGTTCAAGCAGCTCCCGTATGCGGCGCGGACATATATTCAAACGATAGTCGGCGGACGAGATCTGTATATTACGAGCGAATATGAATACGCAGAGCTTGCCGAGTATTATATTATCTTCCGCGACAAGAGCGGGCGAACACCCGTCAAGATAGAATTCGATTGTTATTTGGGCTTTAATTATTTCGGTAAGCCCGCGGATATTTGGAATAAAGCTTTCCACGTTGCGGCGACGAGCGGAAACTATTCCGATATAACGGTCACGCGCGATGGCAACGTGCTCCATTCGAGCTGTAAGGTCGATACGGTAAATAACCCGTCGAGGTACGCGGTGACTGCACTTAATAAAAGCAAATTGCCTTCTCAGCTTCACGCCATACTTCCGCATATCAATTTCGAAGAGAGCAAGTACCGCGCCGACGATCACGAGTTTGCCATAGACAAAATTTCGCGCACCGAAAGCGTCGAATACAGCGACGAGCTGTATTTGGTGGCGGAGCGCGGCGTTCGCCCAATTGCCAAGGTCGGCTCGTCTGCGGCTGTTATTTACTCGCGCGCACGCGAGATTTTGAGAAAAATTTGCACCGACGATATGACCGATATTCAAAAGGCGCACGCGATATACGATTGGATAATCTGGCAGGTGACCTACGATACGCCCGCCACGCAAATCAGAAACGGCGAGAAGTATTCGGCGTACTATATGGAAGGCGTGTTCGGCGACGGCACGCTCAGTATAGACGGCGTTAAGTATCCGCCGTACGCGGTTTGCGACGGCATGAGCAAGGCGTATTCGCTCATGTGCAATATAGAGGGCATACCGTGTGTGCGCGTTGTGGGCAGTGCGGGTAGTTCTTTGGCGAACGCGGGCGGGCATGCATGGAACAAGGTGTTCGTAAACGGAGAGTGGTATATCGTCGACTGCACGTGGGGCGACAGCGAGGGTACGCTCACGCTCGACGGAGCGCGGCAGGCGACCTACGAGCTGGGACTTCACGATCATTTGTTCTTGACCGACGACGAGGTCAAGGGCAACCACTTCGAGCCGTACCAATCGAACGATACGACTCTGGTATACGCGCCTAAGACGACAACGCAGTCGTACAGCGTTTACGAGGATATGACTGTAAACGGCACGGCTGTGAATTGCTTTGTAGCGCGCACCGAAAACCAACTTGAACGCACCCGTCAGATTGCGACCGAGTTTGCAAAAGCGTATAAAAAAACAACCTCGATAACCGTGCCCGGCTGTGCCGATAACGGCGTTTGCCAAATAAGCTATCAAGGTATAGACATAAAATACGAAAGCGGTATAACGCTCAGCGACAGAAACCTCGAAGCGGCGGTTACGTCGGCTATTCGTTCGGTGCTCGGAATTGTTTCCGTAAAGGTCGCTGTGACCGACGACGTAGCCGTAGTATTAATTAAGAATTAAGAATTAAGAATTAAAAATTAAGGATAAGCTTTATAGTTAAAGCTTGCTTACGGTTTGGAAAAACGTTCTTTCGGGTTCACGCCAGCATATCTCGTCGTGAACCCCTTTATTATTCATAACGGTGGTAATATTTGTTGCGCCGCTCGACCGCAGGGCGTTGGTCAGTGTGAACGCATCGTCCACGAAAAGCTGCGGGATACGCGCCGTGATTTCCTTATCGGGAATTTCGTCGAGCGCTTCGCTTCCGCCCGTGTACACGAGATAGTGCGGTTCGGCAGGGAAAGGCTTGGTTGCGAAAAACTCGCCGTATGCTTTGTAGGAGACGAACAGCGGCGTCGAAAAAAATCCGTACGCTTTTATGCGTGCGTTCTTTCGCGCCGCTATTGCGATATTGGCAAGCGCGCCCGAGCTCGACCCGAGCATGGCGTAAAACTCAAACCCGAACCGCTTGTCGAGATAGGGTATGACTATTTTTTCGATATAATCGGCGTAAATATTTGCTTTGCCGCCGTAGGGCTGTTCGCCGTATTCGCCGATCTCGTTGGGAAAGGGCAAATAGTCGTCTTCGCGCGTGGTCGTACTGTCTATCCCGATGATTGCAATGTTCTTAATTTTAAGCTCTTTAAGAATATCGGTCGACCGCCAGGCTTTTTTGTAGGTGGCGGTTTGATCGTCGAAAGCGTTTTGCCCGTCGTGCATTATCACCGCGCGCGTGGCGGACTTAGGCGCGTAAATGCGCACGGTTCGCGCGAACGCGCCCAAGGATAATACGGCTATCTCGTAATTGCGTTTCATAGTCACCTCTACCGCATTATAGCTTAAAGGCGCGTATTTGTCAAGGTGTATTTTCGGTAAAAATAATTGACAATTATACGATTTGTATGGTATGATATTACTACAACAACTAACGGAATAATGGGTGGTATGAAAATACATCTTGACGAAAAATCTGCCAAGTTTATAAGCGAGCTTGGCGATAAAGTGTACGTGGTCGGCGGCTACGTGCGCAATAGCTTGTGCGGCTATAAAACAACGGATATCGATCTTGCGGGTCCGTTGCCTGCGCTTGCACTCAATCTTCCGCCGCGCACCACCATGAATATGGTCAACCACCGCATGGGCACGGCGCAGCTTATTTGCGACGATATAAAGTACGAGTACACGCCCTTCCGCGTGGAAGTATACAACCAAGGCGGCGAGCACACGCCCGCGCACGTCAGCTTTACCACCGACATGACAGCCGACGCCGCGCGGCGCGACTTTACCTGTAACGCCGTGTACTACGACGTTAAGCGCGACGAGATCATCGATCCCTTGGGCGGCATACGCGATATAGAGCAAAAGATCCTGCGCGGATGTCACAAGCGCGTGTTCGAATCGGACGGACTGAGACTGCTTAGGCTTGTGCGGCTCGCCGCCGAGCTTAACTTTAAAATAGAAGGCGAAACGGCAATGTCGGCAAAAGCGAACAACGCGCAGCTCGTAGATATAACCAGCGAGCGTAAGCGCATGGAACTTGATAAAATTCTCTACGCTGACACCGCCAACGACGTCAAGAGCGCGCAGTATCGCGGACTACGGCTTTTAAAACAGCTCGGGCTGTGGGAAAACCTCATTCCCGAAATCGCCGCCATGAACGGCGTGACCCAGCCAGAATTGTACCACAAGTACGACGTAATGGAGCATACGTTCAAGTGCGTGCAGTACGCTCCGCCCATTCATAACCTAAGACTCGCTGCGCTCCTCCACGACGTAGGCAAGCCGTTCTGCATCAAGAAATTCGGTAACTTCCACGGTCACGAGAAAAGCTCCGGCATAGCCGCAAGGATAATTCTCAACCGCTTGCGATATCCCAACGACGTTATAGAACAGGTCGTAAGGTTATGCTCGCTGCATATGTACGATATGCGTGGTGACGCTAGGGAAGCCAAGATCCGCATATTCGTCGCGCAAAACTACGACGTACTGGATAAGCTCGTTGCGCTCATAAAAGCAGATAAGCTCGCTACCGGCATGGTCGCGCCCGACGAGGTCGAGGGCAAGCATAGGTTTGAAATCGTGCGTGACAAAATGATAGAGGAGGGCGCGCCCATACTCAAAAAGCAGTTGCGCATTTCAGGCAAAGACCTTGCTGATATGGGCTTCGAGAGCGAGGCTATCTCGGCTGCGCTCGAAAGCCTGTGGC
Source organism: Clostridiales bacterium (assembly GCA_014799665.1). Taxonomy (NCBI): domain Bacteria; kingdom Bacillati; phylum Bacillota; class Clostridia; order Eubacteriales; species Clostridiales bacterium. The sequence goes on along the minus strand of JAAVHP010000006.1, from coordinate 79,203 downwards.
ACGACTGTATCATCAATCCAAGAAACAATAACCCCGACTGGCTGTATAAAGTCGCACAGCGACTACCCAAAAAGCCTAATAGGTAACAGGACACAGAGCGTAGGGTACAGTTTGAGATAATTAAAAATTACGCATTAAATATACAAATATCGACATACTAATTTCGATGAAAACAGTAGCTCGGTATTACATAACGCTTATGGTCGCGGCGGTTATCGTTTGCTTGGTGTGCGCTTTTACAACGAGCGCGCACGCCGACGTAGAGTCGCAGCCGAATAACTATACCACGGTCACCGTCAAGACGAGTGACCGTGATTTTACGTACGTGGACGAGCCGATAACGGCGTCGGACTTCACTGTCGCCGAGCAGATTGAGCTGAGACGGATAAACGCGCCGCTCGATCAAAAGCTCATACTGGTCGATACGTGTTTGGAAAAGGGCGCGGACTATAAGGCGGCTCTCGAAGTATGTTTCCCGCGTCTTATAGCTGCGGTGGACAGTGCGGCGGAATACTTGTATAAGCCGCCCGTCGACGCGCAAACGGTGTATAAGGGCAACGGCAGGTTCGCCGTAACGCCCGAGGTAACGGGCAGAATGCTCGACGAGAAAAAGCTTTACGCGTCGCTGTATTGCGCACTCAGGTTTTCGGGTGGCGGCGAGGTGACGGCGCATACGCTTCCCATCGAGCCGAGCGTCAAAAAAGCTGAGCTCGAAGCGAATATATTATTCCGCGGCAAGTACACGACGGAGTACTCGACCTCTACGGAAGCGCGTGCGCATAACGTGTCGCTTGCGCTTTCCAAGTTCGACGGCGCGGTTATCCCTGCGGGCGGCACGCTGTCCTTTAATAAAACGGTGGGCGCGCGCACCGAGCAAAACGGTTTTAAGAGCGCGAAGATAATCGTTGACGGCAAGTACGTTGACGGCGTGGGCGGCGGGGTGTGTCAAGCATCTACCGCGCTGTATAACGCCGCGCTCGTTGCGGGACTTACGTGCAGCGCCAACGCGCACTCGATATGCCCCTCATATTGTCCCGCAGGACTTGACGCCATGATAAGCGGCATGAGCGATCTTGTTATCACAAACACCACCGCGCACGACGTGTATATTGCGGTGAACGTTGCGAACAAGCGCGGCACAGTTACAGTGTTCGGCGAAAAGAACGAGTACACCATCGTGCCCGAGAGCGTGATAGTAAAAACGGTCAAGCACGAGGAGAGCGAGCAGGTCGATACCGAGCATAAATATTTCGACTCAACGGCGGTCAGCGGCGATAGGGCGTTGGTATCGCCCGGCAAGGACGGCGTGGTGAGCGAAACCTTTCTTAAATATTATAAGAACGGAACGATGGTAAAGCGCGTAAAAATAAGAAGTAACGAGTATAAAGCCGTTCCGCAAATTATTGCAGTAAACCCTTAAATTATCGAAATAACCGACTTTACTCCGTATTACCAAACACTTGACAAAATTTAAGATAAAAGATATAATCAAGACTATAAGAATTTACGGAGAAGCGCATGAATATATCCGGAATGACCGACGCAGTGCTGCCGCTCACAAAAAAGCAAAAATGCATTAGCAATATCGTTATGGGCGTGCTGCTGACGGTTGCGGGAATAATACTTGTTCTTGCGGGCACGGGCGTGATAAACGCAAGGGTCGGCGAGATCGCCGCACCTACGATATTGTTTGCGTTCGGCGTAGCCGTGCTCGTCAGCGCGATCATTGCCAAGAATGCGCTGTCTATGTGGCTGGCGGGCGTGATAATAGCGTGCGGTATTCCGTCGCTCATTACGGCAACGACGCCTTTAACGATGGCGCAGGTCTATCCCATATTCATGGCCGCGCCGGCAATAGGGTGCGTTTTTTCGGTATGGTTCTCGATCGCCAAGTTTCCACAAATCAAGGCTATATTATTTTTCGGCGTTATCGCCGCACTGTTTGCGCTTGCGAGCTCGGGCGTGGTAGGCTACGGGCTTGCGGGCGGGCTCGTCGCGGCGTATTTCGGTTTATGTGTGATCGCCGTCGGCGTTCAGGCGTATTTCAATAAGGATAAGGATGACAATGCGTAATCTCACCATGATGACCGACCTCTATCAGCTTACGATGATGGACGGTTATTTTTTAGAAGGAAAAGCTAACGATACGGCTGTGTTCGACGTGTTTTTCCGCCAAAAGGACACTATCAATTACGCGGTGTTCGCGGGGCTCGATCAGGCTATCGATTATATCAAGAATCTGCATTTCTCCAAGGAAGATATAGATTACCTGCGCTCGCTCGGTATATTCGACGGCGCGTTCTTGGACTATCTCAAAGATTTCAGGTTTACGGGCGATATGTACTCGGTGTGCGAGGGCGATATCGTGTACCCGCAGGAGCCTATCGTCATTATAAAAGCTCCGCTTATCGAAGCGCAGCTTATAGAAACGGCGCTCCTAAACATTATAAGCCACCAAACGCTTATTGCGACCAAGTCGGCGCGTATCGTGTCCGCCGCTAAGGGCAAGAGCGTGGTCGAGTTCGGTCTTAGGCGCGCGCAGGGTCCCGACGCGGGCATTTACGGTGCACGGGCTGCGATAATAGGCGGGTGCAACGGCACGAGCAACGTTTTGACGGGACAGATGTTCGATATACCCGTAAAGGGCACGCACGCGCACAGCTGGGTCATGAGCTTCGACAGCGAGCTCGACGCGTTTCGCGCGTTCGCGAGAGTGTACCCCGATACTTGTCTTTTATTGGTCGATACGTACGACACCATTCAGGGAATACGCAACGCCATAACGGTATTCAACGAGTTGAAGGCGGCGGGGCATAAGCCGATAGGCATAAGGCTCGACAGCGGCGACTTGGCGTATCTAAGTAAGGTCGCGCGCAAGATGCTCGACGAGGCGGGATTCCCAGACGCAATAGTCATGGCTTCGGGCGATATCGACGAATACCTGCTGGCTTCGCTCGATAATCAGGGCGCGAAAATCGATATGTACGGCGTGGGTACAAAGCTTATTACGAGCGAGGACACTCCGTCGCTCGGCGGCGTGTACAAGCTGTCGGCGATAGCTAAGAACGGCGGCAAGCTCGTTCCGCGCATGAAGGTGTCCGACAGTATGGTCAAGGTCACCAACCCCGGGCTTAAAACCCTGTACAGAATATACGACAAGAAATCGGGCATGGCGTTTGCCGATCTTATTGCGTTGAAGGACGAAAAGCTAGATAAGCCGCTCGTTCTCACGCACGAAACGGAGCGGTGGAAAACGACCACGCTCGACGATTACGACGTGCGGTGTATGCTGCATAAAATATTCGAAAACGGAAAGAATGTATACAATAGTCCCGCGCTCAGCGATATAGTCAAGTTCGCCGAGAGCGAGCGCGCCAAGTTCTGGGACGAGTACAAGCGTATAGACAATCCGCAGATCTATAAAGTCAATCTTTCTGACGGGCTGTACGAGCTAAAACATAAGCTGTTAAAAGAGCATAGAGCTAAGCATTAGAAATACATAAGCCTACAAACTTATCAAGCGGGTAATAATGGACGATAAAAAGAAATATAACAAGACCGATTTCGATAACTACGCGCTATCGGTGCGGCGCGAGTACGAGCAGACGCTTATGCGGCAGCGCGAACGTATAGACGAGCTCAAAACCGCGCTGTCCGCCGCGGAGCGTAAGATCGCCGAGTACGAGAAGCAAAAGGAGCTTGTTTACAAGGCAATAACCGCCGCGCTCAAAAAGGCGGACGATATCGAACGCGTGTCGCTTATTAAATACAATCAGGAGATCGCGCAGTTAAAGAGCTTCCACGATAAGTGGGTGGGCTATTTTAACCGCATACTCGCGGCGTACCCGCTGGACGACGAGCTCGCCGCGGCAAGCAAGGCGGGCGGCAAGATCGCCGAGGTGCTCGATAGAGCAGGGGATATAGAAAAACAGTACGCCGAGGAACGCGACCGTTTAATGACTTCGCTCGAAGACGAGGACGGCGTTGCCGCAACCGAACAGCAACCGCGTAAAAAGGATGATTACGCCGACCGTTCGCCCGCGGGCTTTTCCATCGCGGAAGCTTTGCATCCCAAAGAGGATCTAAAAGATATTATGCGAGAACTCGGAATAATTATAGACGACTAACTTACTTCTTTGAAAAGAAATATGCAAGAAACTTTTAGTGTCGTGTGTATGCTTACGTTATTTATTAAGCGTTACGCCGAGTAAAATTGTGTCTAGTAGTAATAATAATAAAAAACGCTCTCGGTATCGAGAGCGTTTTATGTTTATTAGGGTAGAAGATTATTCGGCTTTGTCCTCGGCGGGAGCTTCGGGTTTTTCTTCCTCGGCAGGCTTTTCCGCTTTCTTGGATTTTTTGGGAGCCTTTTCCTTTACGGGTTTTTCTTCGGCTTTTTCCTTGACCGCCTTTTTCTTCTTTTGCTCGTCCTTTTCCGCCTGCTTTTCGGCTTGCTTGGCGCGGAACTCGGCGCGAGCGGCGTCGCGGGCTTCTTTTGCGGCGCGCGCTTTCTCGGCGGCGATCGTCTTGTTGTCTTTCTTGACAACGATGGTTACTTTGCCGCTCTTAATGTCGCTCAAACGCTTGCTGAGCGCCGATTTCTTGTTGGCGGCGGCGTTCTTGTGAAGTACGCCTGCGGTAACGCCCTTGTCGATTATAGACATGGTGATGGGAAGCAAGCGCTCCGCTTCTTCGAGGTTGGCGGAATCGATTGCTTTATTAAACGCCTTGATGGCGTTGTTGACTTTACTGCGGTCTGCGCGATTGCGAGCATTCTTCTTCTTCGTAATAAGTACGCGCTTTTTCGCGGATTTGATGTTGGGCACGGTAATACTCCTTTGTCGCTTTTTTCTATTTGCCATAAGATTATACCACAGAAATTATAAATTTGCAACTGTTTATCGTTATGCGATTAAAAAAAATTCGTTATACAAACACTATTTTTATGGATAACGGCAAGATTTACACCGATATGGCGGTCGAGTTCTATAAACACAAGCACTCGCGCGACGACGGTATTATCAAATATTACCGCGTGGAAGTGGATAACGACATGGCGGTGCGGCTCGGCAAGCCGTGCGGTAAGTATTCAACATTCGAAACTCCCGCCGTCATTACCGGCGATGTCGATAACTACGGCAGGGTGTCGGACGCGCTATGCGGTTGCTTTAAGGAATACTGCAAGGGCTTTAAAAAGATCCTCGCCGTGGGGCTGGGCAATCCCGATCTTACCGCCGACGCGCTCGGCGATAGGGTGTTTAAGCGGCTGACCGTCACACGGCATAAGAATCCCGATAAATACCTTTGCGCGCTCACGCCCAACGTGCTCGGCATGACGGGTATAGAGAGCTTCGATATTATCGCGGCTGTGACCGAGCGTATTAAGCCCGACGCGGTAGTGGTCGTCGACGCGCTCACCGCCGCCGCGTCGCCTAGGATCGCTACGGCGTTTCAGGTGACGGATAGCGGCATTACGCCCGGCAGCGGCGTGGATAACCACAGACAGCGGTTGGACGAAAAATCGCTCGGCGTGCCCGTGATTTCGGTGGGCGTGCCGCTCGTCGTATACTCGTCGACTATCGCGCGCGACTTCTGCGGCGAGGATATGCCGAGCGGCGTCGATATGATAGTGACGCCTAAGGACGTCGATATTCTCGTAGAGGACTGCGCAAAAATAATCGCGGGCGCGATAAACGAAGCGTTTGCTTAAACAGGGTACAGGGTAGGTATTAAGAACTTGTCGGCGAATTAGAGCATATATAGGGTTTATGCGAAACAATCCTATTGGTGTGTTCGACAGCGGCGTGGGCGGACTGAATGTTCTTAAAAAGTGCGCCGAGCTTATGCCAAACGAAAAGTTTATATATCTCGCGGACGAAGCGAATATGCCGTACGGTGTAAAACCGCCCGAGGAAATCAAGCGTTACGCTTTGCATTGCGCAAGCTTGCTGTTCGCCATGAACTGTAAAGCGCTCGTTATTGCGTGCAATACGGCGACGGTGACGACGATCGACTGTATCAGAACGTTCTATCCCGATAAGATAGTGATAGGGCTCGAACCCGCCGTAAAGCCGTGTTTTCGCGAGCTCGGGCGGGACGGATACGCCGTTGCGCTCGTCACCGAAGCGACTAGTAGATCGGCCAAGTTCAATAGGCTTATAGAAGAAACGGGCGGCAGGGTGAAACCGCTCGCGCGGAAAGAACTGGCTAAGCTTATAGAGGACAATTCGAATAATATAGAAGCATTGCGCCCGCATATCGCAGAAATCTTCGAACAATACAAAACAGCCGAAGCGGTTATCCTCGGCTGTTCGCACTATACATATATTACGAAATTGATATCCGATTTTTACGGTGGAAAAATAAAAATCTACGACGGTGCTACGGGCGAAGCCGAACGGCTTAAATACTGCCTTGCCGTCGCCGAGCTAAACGCCCCCGCAACAGATAAGGGCAGCGTTAGGTTTTACTCTACCGAAAAGATAGGCGATTAAATCACCCCGCAGGAGTCGATCCCCGCGCCCCTGTTTTAATTACTCAACCGTAACAGACTTTGCGAGGTTGCGCGGTTTGTCTATATCGCAACTGCGTGTTTCCGCTACGTAGTAGGCGAATATCTGCAAGACGACGGCGGTCAGTATGGGGCTGAGGTCGTCCTCGCATTGTGGAATGGTGAGCATACCGTCGCTGTATTCGCCGATACTCGTATTTTCCTTGGACGCGATAGCAAGCACTGTGCCGCGTCGAGCTTGCACCGCGTTAATGTTATTGAGCATTTTATCGAGCAGTCCGCTCTGTGTAACGAGCGCGAGTGTGAGCGTGCCCTCTTCGATCAGCGCGATAGGCCCGTGTTTAAGCTCGCCCGCAGCGTACGCTTCGGCGTGGATATACGAGATCTCTTTGAGTTTGAGCGCGCCTTCGAGCGAAGCGGCGTAGTCCGCGCCGCGCCCGATAAAGAACATACATTTATGGTCGGCGTTTTTGATCGCCAGACGTTTGATATCGAAAATATCTTCGAGCCGTTCTTCTACCTTTTGGGGCAGGGCTTTAACTTCTTCGAGAAGGGTGGCATAGCGCGCGTCGGGAATGAGCCGTTTTATCTTAGCCATTTTAAGCCCTATGAGATAGAGTGCGGCGACCTGAGTGGTATAGCCCTTGGTCGTTGCGACCGCTATTTCGGGGCCTGCGTGAGTATAAAGAACGTCGTGCGCTTCGCGTGCGATCGCGCTCTCTACCACGTTGACTATCGCTATCGTGTGCGAGCCGCGTTTTTTTGCGAGCCTGAGCGCGGCGAGCGTGTCGGCGGTTTCGCCGCTCTGGCTGATTATGATCGTGAGCGTGCGGTTATCGGTGATCGGGTCGGAATAGATATATTCGCTTGCAAGTATGCAGTTTACGCGTATGCGGCAGTATTTTTCAATGAACGCCTTGCCGACGATACCCGCATGATACGCCGAGCCGCAGCCGATTATATCGATTTTGTCTATGCTGTTTACATTCTTCTCGTCGAGCACTATCTTGTCGAGAACTATGTCGTTGCCGTTTATACGCGGGCGAATAGTGTCGGTGAGCGCGCGCGGTTGTTCGTAGATCTCTTTGAGCATGAAGTGCGGATAACCGTTCTTTTCGGCTTGTGAAATATCCCAGTCGATGCGGAAAGGCGTTTTCGTTATGCTCTTGCCGTTATTATCGTAGAACAGTGCGGAATGCGAGGTGAGTGCAGCAATTTCGCCGTCAGCGAGCTGTACGAAGTCGTGTGTGTGTTCAAGCGCCGCCGAAAAGTCGGAGGCGATAAAGTTCTCGTTCTTGCCCAAACCGATTACGAGTGGATTGTCCTTGCGTATGGCGTACATGGTGTCAGGGCATTCGGCGAATATAATTCCTACCGCATACGAGCCGACAAGCCGCGCGATAACCGTTTTAAGCGCGGCGATCATATCTCCGTCATAGACCGATTGAAGAAGCTGAGCGATGACCTCGCTGTCAGTGTCACTTGCAAAGGTTACATCTTGATTGGTAAGCTCGGCTTTGAGCTCGCCGAAGTTTTCTATAATGCCGTTATGAACAATAGCAAACCGCCCGTCGCTTGAAAGGTGAGGGTGGGAGTTGCGGTCGCAAGGCACGCCGTGGGTTGCCCAGCGCGTGTGTCCTATGCCGACGGACCCGACAACATCGGGATTGTCTTTAAGCTTTTGGCGCAATGCGCTGATTTTGCCCGTAGCCTTAATTACGGTAATCTCTTCGTTTTCTACTACGGCTATGCCGCTGCTGTCGTAGCCGCGGTATTCCAAGCGTTCAAGCCCGTTCAGCAAAACGGGTACGGCTTTCTTCCTGCCGACGTATCCGATTATTCCGCACATGATTTTCTCCTTTATTCCGATTGAACGTCGTCGTTCGTTTCGGTTGCGGTTTGCGCCTCAGCTTCGTCCTTCGGTTTAAACGTGAACAATTTAATGAAAAAGACGATCACAATGATTACGATTATTGCCAGGAAAGCGTAAATGATATAATCGACGTATGCGCCGAATAAATAGCCGATAAGCGTAAGCAATCCGCAAGCAACCGCATTACCTAATACTATGCCGATTAAACCCTTAACGTACCCGACTTTTGTAATTGCCGCGACAGCACAGCCTGTCCAAACGCCCGTCATGGGTGCGGGAACGCCTACAAAAAGCGCCAAGCCGCCCATTCGCTTCAAGTCTTTTTTAGTCAAAATCTTCTTTTTGCCGCCGTCGGGCGGAGCTTCGCCGCTGTCGTCTGCTGTTTTAAGCGAGCGCGATTTCTTTTCGAATTTGTCATATAGGAATTTTCCGACCTTGGCAAAAAGCTTGGTGCGCGACAGAGCGTTTATTATCGGTATCCAAATAAGCAACAGTATGGGCGCGACAAATGACGAGCCCAAAAACGCCCAGCCGAAAGCTTCGAACGGGTTCATTCCCATTCTCAACCCGAAAAGAATAGCTACCTTCGCTTCGGCAAGCGGGATCATGGAAAGCAAAAAAACGGTCAGCGCCGAGCCGAGCGCGTTATTCATGGCGTTTGCAATATTATCTAATATAGCTGTCATACCGATATAGTATAATCGAAAATAGGGTAATATGTCAACAAGATAGAGCGAAGTCGTTTTTTATGTTCTATTTTTTAAAGAAGTTATTTTATAATATTGACAAAATTCGCGCAATGTATTATAATTTTAAGGTATTCCTACATATACTAATATATGACCTAAATTTGGGTCGTATGGAGGCGAAAATGGGTAAATATTTCGGCACCGACGGCATTCGCGGCAAGTACGGCGATAATCTGGACGCCGCGCTCGCTTACAAGGTAGGACTTGCGGTAGTCGCATACTTCGGTAAGGGTGAAATCGTGGTAGGGCGCGATACCCGCGTATCCGGTCCCGAAATCCAACAGTCGCTTATCGACGGGCTTAAACGCGGCGGCGCAGATGTTTTGACGGTGGGTGTTCTTCCTACGCCCGCAATCGCGCGCATGGCAATTAAGCACAAGGCGCTTTGCGGCATTGTTATATCGGCATCGCACAATCCGCCCGAGTATAACGGCATTAAAATTTTCGACGGCAACGGCGTAAAGCTCAGCGAGGAGCAAGAGGGTAGTATCGAGTATTATATCGACAACCCGACCGAAATGCGCGCCGTTGGCTCGGTGCGGAATATCGACGACGCGCAGGAGCAGTACGTGAACTATTTGGTCGAAACGGTCGACGCAGACATGACGGGCGCAAAGGTTTGGCTCGACTGCGGTTACGGCGCGGCTTCGACGGTTGCTAAGCAAGCGTTTGAGCGCTTGGGCGCAACGGTCGAGATAGAAAACTACAAGCTTCGCGGCGAAAAGATCAATTGCGGTTGCGGGGCGCTTCATCCCGACTATGTTCTGCATTCCATGCAAAACACCGACTATAAGCTCGGTTTTTCGTATGACGGCGACGCCGACAGGCTGTCGTTCGTGTTCGACGGCAAAATTATGGACGGCGACTCCGTATTATATAACCTCGGTCGCGAAATGTCGCTCAAAGACAACGTAGTAGTCGGAACGATACTTTCCAATACCGCGCTCGAACGACGGCTCGAAAAGGACGGACGGCGGCTCGTCCGTACGCCTGTCGGCGATAAGTATATTTGCGATCTTATGTTCAAAAAGGGGTACAACCTCGGCGGTGAGCAGAGCGGACACTATATTGTGTATCCGCAAGCGACGACGGGCGACGGCATAATGTCGAGCATGATACTCACTAAAACGCTTTATAAAAAAGGCAAGCTCGGCGAGTTCATGGAGCTCAATCTTTTCCCGCAAAAGGCGATCGCCGAATACGCCGATCAGTCGATTATGTACGAAAAGGAAATGATCGGGCTTATTGAGGACTATACCGCGCGGCTTTCCGGCATAGGCAGGCTGATAGTCAGAATGTCTGGTACCGAGCCGAAAGTTCGCGTAATGTGCGAATGCGAGGACGCGCGCAAGATAGACGAAGTACTTTCCGTGTTTAAAAAGTATATAAACACGAGAAAAGCGTAAATAATCATATTAATTCTTAATCAATAATTTCTAATTCTTGATTATTCATTGACATTCGGCATTTATATATGTTATCATTGTTAAGGCGGTTGCAGTGAACGACCGTTAAGAGGTAAGATGGCAGAACAACCTAAGAAATCCGAACGCGACGGAAAAACCGAAGCGAAGAAAAATTCGAAGCTGGGCAACATTATTTCGCCGCGCTACCGCGGCATAATTTTGACGTTCTTACTTGATATTGCGTTTTGTATTGCTTCGTTTTGGATAGCGCGCGCCGCCATGTTCAGGGCGATACCGATTGACAACTATCCGCATAACTATTTGAATTTCGAAATACCTATCATGGTTATCATGATAGCGATGCCTATATGCCTGCTCGCGCTCTTTAACTGCTACAATGTTGTGTGGAAGTTCGCGGGGCGTATCGAGTTTATGAAGTTCGCATCGGCGTACGTCGTGTCGTACTTCATACTGATGATTGTTAAGCTTATCTTCAAAGCGGCGTTCAACGTCGAGTTTTGGGGTACTCAAATTCTTTTATATGTAGTAATCGCGCTCGTGCTTACCGCAATACCGCGGTTCTCGTATATGGTGTTCGGATATATCAAGCACGTAAGGCGCGGCAATATGTCGGAGACCGATAACGCCCGTCTTAAACGCACTGTTATTTACGGCGCGGGTAACGTCGGTTCGGCGCTTAACAGTCGCTTTACTTCTAACCCCGACGAGGGCTGCGATCCCGTTGCGTATATCGACGACGATCCGGACAAGCACGGCAAAACGATAGGCGGCTGTCTCGTTGCGGGTGGCTTGGACGATATCGACGGTATAGTGGAAACGTACGATCCGGAGCTGTTCGTCATAGCGATAACCGACCTTACGAAATCGCAGTTAAAGCATATCTACGAGCGGCTCAGCAAGTTTAACGTTCCCATTAAAATGCTTCCGCCGATCAGCGACGCGAACGGCATAGCCAATTCGTCGCTAACATTGCACGATATTAAAATAGAAAGCCTTTTGGGCAGGGACGAATTCAAGGTCCGTCAAGAGCTCGTCGATATGTCTGTCAAAGATAAGGTCGTTATGGTTACGGGCGGCGCGGGCTCGATCGGCTCGGAGCTTTGCCGTCAGGCGCTCATATTCGGTTGCAAGCACCTCGTTATTTTCGATCAGCACGAGAATGGAATGTTCAATATCGACCAGGAGTTCAGCAAGCTGTACGATAAATCGCGCTACACGCTCATTATGGGTACCGTGCGCGAAAAGGACAAGCTTGCTAGCGTGCTCAAAAAATTCAAGCCCGAAACGGTATTCCACGCCGCGGCGTATAAGCACGTTCCTATGATGGAGATTGCACCTACCGAGGCGATCAAAAACAACGTGTTCGGCACTAAGAACGTTATCGAGCAGTGCCAAAAAGCGGGCGTAAAGCGGTTCGTTCTCATATCCACAGACAAGGCGGTCAACCCCGCAAACGTAATGGGCGCGAGCAAGCGCCTTGCCGAAATGCTCGTGCAAACGCGTGCCGAGGGCGGCAAAATGCAAATGGCTGCGGTGCGGTTCGGCAATGTTCTCGGCTCGTCAGGCTCGGTTATTCCCACATTCTTAAAGCAAATTCGCGAGGGCGGTCCGGTCACCGTTACCGATAGGAATATCAAACGTTATTTCATGACGATACCGGAAGCCGTAAGATTGGTGCTTCAAACGGGTGCGTTGGCGTCGAGTGGCGAGGTGTTCGTTCTCGACATGGGCGATCCCGTGTTTATCTACGACCTTGCGTGCAATCTTATTCGGCTTAACGGATATGTCCCCAACAAGGATATTCAAATAGTTATTTCGGGTCTGCGCCCCGGCGAAAAGCTGTTCGAAGAACTGCGTTACGACAAGGAGCAGGTCGATAAAACCCTGCACGAAGGCATATTCGTAACCAAGCTCGAAAATATCGACAAAACCAAGTTCGATAAGGAGCTCGACGAGCTCAAACGCTTAGCCGAAGCTGAGGACGAAGTCGGCATCGAAAAGAAGGTGTTCGATATCGTTCCGCGCGCCGCACGCGAGCAGGCGATAAAGGAGCGCGCATCGTCACTTCGCGCCGCGGAGGCCGAAGCGAAAATGACGGAAGAACAGCCTCCGACCGCCGCCGCATAGCGCATATAAACGCGATACTTATCGAGAATATTTCAATTGCGTTTGCAGTATATATAAGTAGCTCGATTGTACGGGATGTCAACCCATGTAGAACACTTTAATAAGCGCGTTTATTCGGCTCTTTTCCGCCTTCTCTCGTTTGCCGTAGCGCCGAGGCTACGCCTTCACTCGATAAGTCGATAAATAGCTCGAAAAACGCTGCTTATAAAGCGAGCATTTTTGCATAGCAAATCGGGTGTTAGACAAGGCAAAGCCCGAAGCGTAAGCCTTAGATCGGCTATGCAAGGGCTTTAACGCAGTATAACGCACGATTTGCCCGCAAAAATGTGTTCTACTCGGGTTGACATCCCGTAGGGCAAAGGAGATAAAAATGAATATGGTTTGGTGGCAAGCCATGGTACTCGGGCTTGTTCAAGGTCTGACCGAATTTTTACCTGTATCGTCGAGCGGACACCTTATATTGGTCCGCGAGCTAATGGGGCTCAATAACGGCAACGGACAGTTTAACCTGATGTTCGACGTGTTTGTGCATTTGGGCACGCTCGTTGCCGTCGTAATCGTGCTGTATAAGCCCATTCTCGAATTGTTTAAAAAACCGTTCAAGCGGTTATTAATGCTTATCGTCGCGACCATACCCGCAGTCATAGTCGGGTTCGCGTTTAAGGACTATATAGAACAGTATTTCTCGACGGCAACTTATTTGTGCTTCTTCTTCCTGTTCACGGCAATAATAATGTTTGTGAGCGAAGTAGTCGCAAAGCGCAATAAATCGCCTAAACCGCTCAGCTGGGGCGGGGCGGTAGCCATGGGCTTTATGCAGGGCGCGGGAGTATTCCCCGGTATATCGCGTTCGGGCTCGACCATATTCGGCGGCACGGTAACGGGAACGGACAGCAAAGAGGTTGCTACTTTCTCATTTCTAATGAGTATACCCGTTATTTGCGGTTCGCTGTTATTGAGTGTTATCGACGTCGCGCAAGCGGGGGCGCTTGCTCAAATAGATTGGTTTAGCATATTCGTGGGCGCAATGAGCGCGTTTGCTTCGGGCTATATTGCCATACGTGTCATGCTCAAGCTTATCGCCAAAGCAAATTACAAATGGTTCTCGCTCTACCTTTTGATCATAGCGATTTTAACTTTCTCGTTCTATTTCATCCCGTCGCTGTAATATAATAAAAAAACAAGATAAAAACCCGTTTTAGAGTGGCGTAAAGAAATAAATAACGTACCGAAATTACTCGGGCGAAAAGTTTTTTTACTAATTAATTAAATATACGACACTAAAAAAAGACGGCAATCATATATAAAAAATATGATTGCTGTATTTTTCGGTGGAACGTCGTGCGAGCACGACATAAGTATCATCACGGGCTTGCAAGCAATGAACGCCTGTCCCGTAAAGTATAAGTGCGTGGGCGTGTATATCGACCCCGACGGCGAGTGGTGGGCGGTCGACCCGAAAGGCGTCGACAGTGCGGCTGCCGTGCGCCAAAAGAAGTTCAAAAAAATAAGCGTACATATCCGCCCCGCCGAACCGTATCTGTATACTAAAAACAAGCGACTGCACAAGATAGACGCAGCTCTATTATGCATGCACGGTATGCGCGGCGAGGACGGCGCATTGCAGGGCATGCTCGATATGTGTGGCGTGCCGTATACGGGCAGCGACGTCTGCGCTTCGGCAATCGGCATGAACAAGCTCATGAGCAAAGTCCTGTTCGAAAAGAACGGGCTGAGCGTGCTTCCGTACGCCCCGATAATAAAACCCGACTACGAACGTGACGCGACCGTAGCCGTAAAGCAGGCAAGCGAACTGGGCTATCCCGTGATCGTCAAGCCTTGCAACCTCGGCAGCTCGATTGGCATATCGATAGCAAAAACGCCCGACGAGCTATACGCATCGCTGCGCGTGGCGTTCGAGTGGGACGATACCGTCATAATAGAAAAAGCGTTAGAGGATTTTATCGAGATCAACTGCGCAGTGCTCGGCGATAGTATAACGGGCAAGATCGAAGTATCCGATACCGAACAGCCCGTCGGGTGGAAAAGCTTTTTGACCTTCGACGATAAATATTCGGGTGACGTCAAGCAAACCAGGCATAAGATCCCCGCCGAGGTAGATGACGAGATAACCGCGCGCATAAAGGAACAGGCGGTTACGGCGTTTAAGTCAATAGGCGCGAGCGGTATAGCAAGGATAGACTTTCTCGTAAAAGGCGATGACGTTTTTGTGAACGAAATAAACACAATACCCGGCTCGCTGTCCAACGCATTGTTCAGAAGCAGTATGAGCTTTTCCACGCTCATACAAACGCTTATAGACACGGCGTTCAATCGTGAAAGCCGCAGAAAGGCGTTAAAACGCTCGTATACGCCCGTAACGCCTATCATAGGGAAATAATAGTCAATTAAGAATTAGAAATTAGTAATTAGGAATTAAAGAAGATGGGACTAATTAAATCACCACGCAGTGGTCAATAATTCTGAATTCTTAATTCTACATTCTGAATTAATAATATGTCATATTGCCGCATTTTTCGTCATATCAATATCTCAGTACGAAAAAGGAGATTGATATGCGAAAAAAGATTACGGCTATGGCGCTGACGGCGGCGCTTGGATTATCGCTTGCGGCGTGCGGTTCGGCGGATGACAAGGAGCTTACCAAATACACGATCACTGCGGAACTGTCGGGCGACAAAACGCTCACTGCGTCCGTAGTTGTCGACTACGTGAACAACACCGACGTCCCGCTCGACGAGGTGTGGTTTCACTTGTACCCGAACGCCTACCGCGAGGGCGCTAAATACAGCCCCGTATCCGCCAATCGCATAGCGGAAGCTTATCCCGCGGGGCGCAGTTATTCTAGCCTCGATATTCAGTCGGTAACGGTAAACGGCAACGCAGTCGATATCACCGTAGCGGGCGAGGACGAGAATATTCTCTCTGTTGCGACGGGCACGCTCGACCCGACCGATAAGGCTCAAATCCAAATCGATTATACTCTTAAACTTCCCGAGGTGCGGCACCGTCTCGGTTATACCGATAAATCGGTCAACCTCGCCAATTTCTATCCCATAGCGTGCGTGTACGAGAACGGCGCGTTCGTAGCCGATCCGTACTATTCGAGCGGCGATCCGTTTTACAGCGAGTGCGCCGATTACGAAGTAACGCTCACGCTGCCCGAGGGCTACGAGTGCGCGGCGACGGGCGTAGTCAGTCAAAAGACCGAAAACACCGCAGGCGAGAGCGTAACCGTCACTTACGAAATGAAAGCGGAGAACGTTCGCGACTTCGCGGCGGTGTGCGGTGAGTACCAAAAAATGAGCGGGCTGTCCGACGAGGTAATAGTCAACTATTACTACTATAACGACGCCGACGCAGAGGGCGCGCTTGCTGCGGCTATCGACTCTGTGCGCGTGTTCGGCGAGCTGTTCGGCGATTATCCGTACGCCGAGTATACCGTCGTCCAGACCGGCTTTTTGCAGGGCGGAATGGAATATCCCGCGCTGTCAATGATCTCCGACGAGTGCACGGGCGACGTCAAAAAGGACGTAATCATCCACGAAACGGCGCACCAGTGGTGGTACGGCGCTGTGGGCAACAACGAGGTCAAGTACGCCTGGCTAGACGAAGGTCTTGCCGAGTATTCGACCATGATGTTCTATGAGAACGCCGAGGGCTATAACTATACGTTCAACGCTAAGCGCGCCGACGCGCTGTCCGCGTATATGCTGTACTGCGAAACGTATAAAAACAACGGGCTCGGCGATACGTCCATGACCCGCGCCGTAAACGAGTACGACGGCGAAACGGAATACACGTACATGACCTACGTTAAGGGCGCGCTCATGCTCGACGACGTTCGAAACACCGTCGGCTCGACCGCGTTCCTCAACGGCTTAAAGACCTACTATAAGGACAATAAGTTCGGCATAGCCGAGCCGCAAAACCTCGTAGGCGCAATGGAAAGCTCATCCAAACGCCAGCTTAACGCGCTATTCGATTCGTGGCTGAACGGCAACGTCAAGCTTTATTCCTCGCACTGATAAATTTCGACGGTATTCGACCGTTATCGACCTTTTTACACAGTGCAATGTGCATAACTATGTGCATAAGTGCATAACTTTGCCCGTATAATAATGGTTTGCAAAAAGGATTTTCTTTCAAATGGCATTCGTTACTATCAAAAAGAAAACGGTTATCGTCGTTCTTTCGCTGATAATCGCGGTCGTGTCGGCGTTCGCGGTGGGCGCAACCGTAATTGCCTCCGCGCGCGCCGATAACGGCATTACGATCGTTATCGACGCGGGACACGGCGGTGCGGACGGCGGCGTGGTCGGCAAGACCACGGGGACCAAGGAAAGCGACATAAACCTGTCCATAAGCAAGTACCTCGGCAAGTATCTCGAAAACGCGGGGTATAACGTAGTCATGACGCGCAGCGATTCGGCGGCTGTGAGCGGCGGGGTAAAATACAGCAAGCGCGACGATATGCGCGCCCGCCGCGATATCCTTTCCTCCGCCGCGCCCGACCTCGTGATAAGCGTGCATTGCAATTCCTATCCCGTATCCACGGTATCGGGCGCACAAACCTTTTTCGCGACCGACCCCAAGGGCGAGTTTTTCGCGAACAAGGTTCAAAGCTATTTCAACGACGTGCTAAACGACAAACCGCGTTCGGCTGCGGTAGGCGACTACTACATACTCAAATGCAGCGAGTACCCGTCCATACTGTGCGAGTGCGGATTCCTGTCCAACTCCGTCGAGGAGAACAAGCTGATCACCGCAAGCTATCAGGAAAAGGTAGCGTACACCATTTTTTCGGCGGTCGACGCCGTGTTCATGGACGACAGCAGGAGCTGAGCCTGTCGCGTTTAATCAAATTCTAATCTGTCTTTAATTCCATTTTTATAAAAAGACTTGCAATCGGTTATCCGTTGTGATAGAATATAAGCGAAGGAGGAATTACAACAATGCAATTCTTATCGTTATCGGGCGGCGCAATCGGCGGAATAGTCGCGGGTGCTGTCGCACTTCTACTTATAATAATAGCTATTTGGTATATCACTACCAAGAACAAGCTCGTTTCGCTTCGCAACGACACCGAGGAAGCGTTCTCCACGATGGACGTTCACATGAAAAAGCGTTACGACCTCATTCCCAACCTCGTCGAAACGTGCAAGGGCTACACCAAGCACGAGGGCGAAACGCTCTCGCGAGTGACCGCCGCGCGTAACGCGTGTATTGCCTCTACCGGCAACGACCGCGTAGCCGCCGAGCGCGAGCTTGGAATGTCGCTCCATACGCTGCTTAACTCGGTAAGGGAGAACTATCCCGAGCTCAAAGCCGACCGCCAGTTCATGAACCTTGCCAACCAGCTCGAACAGATAGAGCACGAGATTGCTCAGAGCCGTAAGTTCTATAACGCGGTCATTAAAAAGTTCAATACCAAGATCGAGCAGTTCCCGTCGAGCATCGTAGCGGGTCGCATGAAGCTCGAACGCAAGCTGTACTTCGAGCTCGACGACGTGAGCGAGCGCGTAGCGCCCCGCGTCAGTTTTCAATAACCCGATTTTTGAATAGCTAACTTTTCGAACGGTGTGCTCTGCGCATCGTTCGTTTGCGTTTGTTTTAAGGAGAGATAAATGGCAAAGCGCAAATCATCCGGCGCTGCCGGCAACGTTTTTCTGGTCGTTGTGTTCATTATATTCGTCACCGTTTTCGCGCTCGTGGCGTTTCTGCCCGACGACGATGACGGGGTTTCGTACAGACCGTTGGATAAAGGTATGTACTTCGAGAGCTTCGACGTAGATATCGAGTTTAACGACGACCGCTCGTGTACGGTCAGGGAAGTAATCGAAGTTAAGTTTCTCGAATCGAGCCACGGCATATACGTGGATATTCCCGTCAATTCGGGTGAAAAGGTGCGTAACCTTACCGTGAGCACCGAGCCGTCGCGCAGGTGCAAGATTTCGCACGAGAGCAGTAACAAGATCGTGCGCGCGCGTATAGGCGACGAGGACAAAGAATTCCGTAGGCACGACACGCTCGTTTGCAATATTCAATACGATATGATAACGCCCGAGCACTCAATGGGCGCGGATATTTTGGCGTTCAACGCGATAGGCGGCGGCTGGACCTGCCTTACCAAAAACGCGAATATCCGCATGACTTATCCAGTTGCGCCCGAGGATGCGGGCGAGACATATCCCGTCGCGTCCGAGGATGTGGGCGACAGCTACGGCATTTGGATAGGCGGCGAAAAGGTAACGTACAACACGGAAGGCGTGGACGTTGCGTGGTCTAACGGCAATAAAACTGTCGAGATAAGTATAGCCGATCGGTTCGAAAAAGCTTTGCAGTACAAGAATGAAGACTCCTATGCGCTTAAAAATTACGAGAACGTAGAGCTTGCTTGTAAAATGCCGGACGGCACGTTGCATAACCGCGTCGATCTTGAATTTCTGCTTACGCTCGGGCTCGGCGCAGCGCTCGTTGTTATCGTAGTCGTTTTGAAGTTTATTTTCAAGAATAAAGAGCTCACGCCCATAGTCGATTTCTACCCGCCGCGCGTCGACGGAAAGGGCGATAAAAAGCGGCATATGCTGCCCGTGCAAATAGGCAAGCTTATAGACGGCGGGTGCTCGAACGAGGACGTTACCTCGCTCATATTCTATTGGGCTAGCAAGGGCTATCTCGCGATAGAAGAAAAGGACGGCGAAACCTATTTCAAAAAGCTTAAAGGAGTGAGCGCAGTCACCAACTACGAAAAGAAAATGTTCGACGCGTTGTTCTCGTACGGTGACGCCGACGAAGACGGAAATAAAAAGGTCGCCATGAGCACGCTCAAAGGCAAGTTTGCGAGTGCGTTGAATAACGTTAAGAACGGCGTAAACAACGAGTATCGCGGCAAGCTGTACAAAAAGAGCGGTATCGGTCTTACGGCGGGTATGGCAATTCTTTGCGGGCTGTATTCGATAGGTATAAGCGTATTGACTTCGCTTAGAGTCGGTCGGTTGTTTTTCGCATTCGGCGGCGTGCTCGCGGGCGCGTTCCAAGTACTGTCTGCGTTGGCGGGGCTTATGCTCGGCGCGTACTATCATAAGCTGGGCGACACCAAGCGAAAGGTCTTGACGGGCTTATACGCTGCGGTGAACGTAGGGCTTGCGCTTATCGTGGCGATCGCCGTGCCGATTGACGTTATGGGTTGGTTGGAGCGAATAATTTTTGCGTGCGCGCTGTGCGTGCCCATGACGCTCGTGCCGTTCTTTATCCTGCGTACCGATTACTATGACGCGCAGCTGAATATGATACTCGGCTTCCGCAATTTCCTGCGCGACGCAGAGAAAGCTCAGCTCGAAACGCTCTTAGAGGACGATCCGCAGTATTACTACGATATCCTGCCGTACGCAAACGTTCTCGGCGTGTCGCAGATCTGGGCGGATAAATTCAAGGATATTACCGTCGAGCCTCCGACATACTATTACGGAACGAGTCGCACGGTGTTCGACGTGTTCGTTATAACGCACGTCATGAACAACGTCGGCAGCACGCTCAGCGTTCAGCCCAAGTCAAGCGGCGGTAGTTTTTCGAGCCACGGCGGTGGCGGCGGACACAGCGGCGGCGGCTTCTCGGGGGGAAGCTTTGGGGGAGGCGGCGGTGGTCGCTGGTAGTTCGAGATTATATGCATCGGCGGATACGGGCTACGCTTGCCACGCCCGCTAGGTCATGTACTTCGGTGTACACTCCCGTCGCGGGCGTGTCAACTGTTGCCCGTCTGCGCCGTGCCTATAATCTCTCACATGCGCTCTAAAAACACTTTATAAAAATTAATTAAGCGAGGCGATTATGGTCGATAACGTAATACTCGGCGCGAGCCCGGACGACGTAGCGTTCGCGATCGATAGCTGTGATTTTGTAGTCACCGACAGTAACGTTGCGTCTATTTATCCCGAACTGTCCGAAAATGCGTTCGTTATCCCTGCGGGCGAAAAGTCCAAGCAGCAATCGGTGTTGTTTTCGATTATAGGCGAAATGTATTCGAGAGGGCTCACTCGTGGCGATAGGGTAGCCGCGCTCGGCGGCGGAGTCGTAGGCGATATTACGGGCTTGGCGGCGGCGCTGTATATGCGCGGGCTCGAATGGATAAATATTCCGACGACCCTTCTCGCGCAGGTAGACTCGGGCATAGGCGGCAAAACGGCTATCGATATGTTCGGGGTCAAGAACCTCGTCGGTGCGTTCTATCCGCCCAAGAAAACGTTTATCTCGTACGATTTTTTGGATACCCTTAACGACAGAGAACGCATTTGCGGCTACGGCGAGCTGATTAAAACCTGCCTTCTTAAAGAGGACGCGTATTACGATTTGCTTTTAAATATTCCGCGGCTTGTAACGTTCGAGCGCGATACCGTGTATTCGCTTATCGAGAAAGCGGTGGCTATTAAGCGCGAGGTGGTCAAGCGCGACCCCAAGGAAAAGAATTTGCGCGCCGTGCTCAACGTGGGGCATACGGTAGGGCACGCGCTCGAAAGCGTGGACGAATACCGATTGAGCCACGGTGAATACGTGCTGAAAGGCATGATGACGGAAAGTGCTATGTTCGGCGATTTCGTGTGCCGTTCGTTCGGCGATCAGCTAATAAGACTATGCAAGTTGTTTACCGCTCCGCCGCACTCCACGGCAAATTCGGTGGTCGAGCGCGCAATGGGAGATAAAAAGAACGTCGGGGAAAATATCACGATCATGTTGCCGATAAATGCGGGCGATATAGTGCGTTTGTCTGTTTCGGTAGACGAGTTCGCCGAGCGTTACGACATCGCGATCAAGCAATTGAGGAAGTCGTAAAGAGTTATGAAAATCGCATTGCTCGGAAACGGTATGGGGACGCGTTCGTCCGACCTTCATAGAGCGATAGCAAAGGCGATAGGCGCGCCGTTGGAGTTCGAGGTAAAGAACGCGGTGCGCGATACGCTTGCGGCGACGGTCGGAGAGCTATTAAATAGCTACGACGGGTTTTTCGTAACCAAGCCGTACAAGAACGATATTTCAAGATTTATAGGGAACAAAAGCGGCAGTGTGAACGTAGTCCGCTCGCGCGACAGAAAAGCGTTTAACACTGACGGTGCAGGGTTCGTTCGCGCGCTCGACCGTAACTTTATCGATTGGCGGACTAAGGTAAAAAGCGCTGTCGTGCTCGGCGCCGGCGGCGGCGCGTACGCAGTAACAAAAGAACTCATCGCGCTCGGCAAAAAGGTGTTCGTGCTTAACCGAACGCTCAAACACGCGTTAAGGCTGTCCACACTCGGCGCGGAGCTGTATACCAATCAGCCTGCAGAGCTTATTATTAACTGTACGCCGCTCGGAACGTACGGTGAGGACGCGCTCAAAACGCTGTGCGTTCAGCCTTATTTCGATTATGCGTTCGATCTTGTTTACACCGACGATACGCCGTTTTTAAGGCGAATACGCGCCCTCGGCGGGCAGACGGCTAACGGGTCCGGTATGCTTATTTATCAGGCGATTGAGGGTGCTAGAATTATTACAGATGGGGATTTCGATATAGAAGACGTGTACGAAAAAGTGAGAGCGGAGCTCGGAGGGAGGTTGTGAAAATTTTGGTTTTGAAAGGGATCGATTTTAATATTACGGTTAAGCGCGGTGTAGACGGATATTTCGCTGCGCTTGCGTACCTTGCGGGTATGTGCAATGGTTAATCCCAACGGCAGAAACATTGCGCTCATCGGCGCTATGGGTAGCGGTAAAAGCGCTTGGGCTAAGCTGTATTCTGAAACGTTCGGCGTTCCGTATTTTGACACCGACGAGGAGATTACGCGCCGCTACGGCTCGATTTCGGGCATATTCGAGCGCGAGGGTGAGCAGACTTTTAGAAAGTACGAGCTCGAAGCGGTAAAGGAAGCCATAAGATATAACCCGTATATAATCGCTTGCGGTGGCGGCGTTGTGCTAAGCCACGAGTGCATGGCGATACTTAGGCGGCACTGCGACATAGTGTGGCTGACCGCGCCCGTCGAGGTTTTAAAGGATCGCATAGCCTCGTCCGACCGTCCGCTCAAAACCGAGCTCGAAAGACTTGTAAAGGAGCGCGAACCGCTTTACCGCAGATACGCCGACTATATATTCGATAATTCGGACGAACCCTATATCTTGAATTTCATGGGTATGCTGTTAAAGCCGAGAAAGAACAGGTACGACGTTGTTCTTTGCGACGCCGACGATACGCTGCTTGATTTTAAGACGGCGATGCGTTATTCCGTTTTGCACGCGGCGCATACGGTCGGTGTTAAGACGGACGACGAAACGGTGGTCAAAGTATACGCCGCTATCACAAACGAGATTTGGGGCGCGTTGGAGCGCAAAGAAATAACGCGGGAAGAGCTCGATCGTAAGCGGTTCGGTTTGTTTGTCGAGCGGTTGGGCGAGAGCGTAGACCCGCACAAAATGAAAGATCTTTTTATAACCGCAATGTGCAAAACGCGGTATATCCTGAACGGCTCGATAGAATTCTTACGCAAGGTCCGCGCGCGCGGCGCTAAGGTTTATATAGCTACCAACAGCTTTAAGCATATAGCGAGCGAACGGCTGAAAGCGCTGGAAGGCGAGCACGACGGATATTTTATTTCGCAGGACATCGGCTACGAAAAACCGGACACGCGGTATTTTAACGGCGTGTTCGATAAAATAGGCAATCCCGATAAGTCGCGCGTGATCATGGTAGGCGACAGCAATACCGCCGATATCGCGGGCGGAAAGAATGCGGGGATAGACACTTGCTTTTTTGACCCGTCGGGAAGGCTCGAAACTTCCGCCGATTACAGAATTCGGGCGTATGACGATTTTTTCGATATATTGTAAATTGCTTGGAAAAAATTACTAAAATACTCTAAATATGTTTGTCAAAAACAAATAAAAGCGATATAATATAAGCGGAACTAAAATCATGACCAAAGCGTGGAGGCTGTATGAACGATTACGGCAATTTGAAAAGCGGTACCGATATACGCGGTAGGGCGATAGCGACGGACGGCAAGCCCGCCGTTCTTACCGAAAAAGCCGTTGCCGATATCGCGGCGGCGTTTGCGCTGTGGATTTGCCGCAGAGTGGACAAGCCGCGCCGCAGGATCGCGATCGGGCGCGACAGCCGCATAACGGGCGAGCAGTTCCAAAAAACTATCATTGCCACGCTAAGGTATGCAGGGCTCGAACTTTTCGACTGCGGCATGATAACGACGCCCGCGGCTTTCCTTACCACTCAGCATTCGTCGATTGTTGCCGACGGCGCGATCATGATAACGGCGAGCCACCACCCGATGGATATCAACGGGCTTAAGTTCTTTACCCAAGAAGGCGGCGTCAACTCGAAAGAGCTCGACGAAATAATCGAGCTTGCCAATAACGATCAAAAAATAGCGCCCACAGTGCGTTCTACCATAATTCCTCGCGACTTCTTGCGCGTGTATGCCGATAGTTTGGCGGATACCATACGCAAGGGCACTGGTATGTTCCACCCGTTCAGGAATATGAAGATTGCCGTCGACGCCGGGCACGGCGCGGGCGGGTACTTCGCTACCAAGGTCCTTAAAGGACTTGGCGCGGATATTTCGCCGTCGCAGTTCTTAGAGCCCGACGGAACGTTTCCCGCGCACCCGCCCAACCCCGAAAACGCCGAGGCTATGGAATCGCTCAAAAACCGCGTGCTCGAAACGGGCGCCGACCTTGGTATAATCTTCGACGCGGACGGCGACAGGTGTGCTGTTGTCACTCCCGACGGCACGGAAGTCAATAGATGCAGGCTTATTGCGCTCGCGGCGGCAATGGTATTGCCCGATCACCCCAATGCAACCATCGTAACGGACAGCGTTACTACTGAAGCTTTGCGGCAGTTCATTGAGAGCCGCGGCGGTATTCAAAAGCGGTTTAAGCGCGGCTACCGCAACGTTATCGACGAGGCGAAAAGGCTTTGCGACAGCGGCGTAGACGCACCGCTCGCAATCGAGAGCAGCGGACACGTAGCGTTCAGAGAGCATTTCTTCCTGGACGACGGCGCGTACTTCGTCGTTAAAATTCTCATAACTCTTGCTAATCTCAAAAAGCAGGGTTGCGAGCTTGTCGATCTTATTGCCGATCTCGATACTCCGCTTGAAGAAGGGGATATTCGTCTTAACTTCACTTGTGATGATTGGCGCGAAAAAGCGGAAACCATCATTACGCGGCTTACAGGGCTTTCGGAGAGGTTACTAACCATTTCGGGCGACAACTACGAGGGTGTTCGCGCGTACGTATCGCACGGCGACGGTTACTTTATAGTCAGAACAAGCGTTCACGACCCTGTGCTTCCCATTTACATAGAGAGCAATAAGCGTGGCGGAGCGCATAAGATAGCGAGCTTCCTGTATTCGTTCCTCAACGGCTTTACGGGGCTCGACTGCGCGCCGCTCGAACAGTTCTTGGATGATACTGCTGTCCAAAACGAATACGCGGACGGCGGGGAAGCAATACCCGAGGATGACCTTTTCGGCGGCGAGGCCGAAATCGACGGCGACGCTTACGAGAACGCGGACGGTGATAGCGACGGCGCACAAGACTTTTAATAATAGTTTAGCACAAATATTCTACAGAGAAAATCAACCCATTTAAGGAGATAAATATGACAAACGAAGAACAACTGACCATATCAACCTTGCGTATGTTGTCCGTTGAGCAGATTGAAAAGGCAAAGAGCGGACATCCCGGCATCTGCCTCGGCGCGGCGCCCATGGCGTATACCCTTTTCGCTAAGCACCTCAAACACAATCCCAAGGATCCCAACTTCTTCGATAGGGACAGATTTGTTCTTTCGGCGGGGCACGGTTCGGCGCTACTGTATTCGCTTCTTAACGTTTTCGGCTATGCAACGACTAAGGAAGACCTTATGCGCTTCCGTCAGCACATGAGCAAGACCCCCGGGCATCCCGAATACGGCGTAACGGCGGGCGTAGAGGTTTCGACCGGTCCGCTCGGGCAGGGCATTGCCAACGCCGTAGGCTTCGCGCTTGCCGAGCGTATACTTGCCGCCAAGTTCAATCAGCCCGATTGCACGCTTATCGATCACTATACATACGCACTCTGCGGCGACGGGTGCATGATGGAAGGTATCGAGAACGAAGCCGCTTCGTTCGCGGGCACGCAAAAGCTCGATAAGCTTATCGTTCTTTACGACAGCAACCATATCACGATCGAGGGCAGCACCGACCTTGCGTTCACCGAGGACGTGGGCAAGCGCCACGAAGCGCTCGGCTGGCAGGTCCTGCACGTTCACGACGGCGAGGATATAGACGCCATTTCGGCGGCTATCACGCTCGCCAAGGCGGAAAAGGAAAAACCCTCGCTCATTATCGTAAACACCACTATCGGCTACGGTTCGCCGCTTGCCGGCACGAGCAAGTGCCACGGCGCACCGCTCGGCGGCGATAACGTTAAGGCGTTGCGTAAAACGCTCGGCTACAAGACGGCGGCTTTCGACATCGCGCCGCAGGTGACTAACTATATCGCAACGCTCGCGCCTACGTTCAATAAGTATCAGACCGAATGGAACAAAACGGTCAAAGCCTACAAGACCAAGTATCCCGAACTGTTCGAAACGTTCACGGCTTGGCGCAAGGGCAATATCGATTTCGAAGCGCTCGACAGCATTTACGACAAGCCCGCTAAGAACGAGGCTACCCGCGCGTCGAGCTCGCGTATTCTCAATATAATCGCCGAGCATAACGAGAACGTTATAGGCGGATCCGCCGACCTTGCTACTTCCAACCTCGTCGTTATTAAGGACGGCGGCGACGTGTCGGCGACCGAGAACGGGCGCAATATCCATTTCGGTATTCGCGAGCACGCTATGGGCGCGATATGCAACGGTATGTATTTGCACGGCGGCTTGCTTCCGTTCTGCGCCACGTTTACCGTATTCTCCGATTACATGAAAGCGGCTATCCGTATGAGCGCGATCATGAATATCCCCGTAGTGTACGTTCTGTCGCACGACAGTATAGGCGTGGGCGAGGACGGACCTACGCACCAGCCGATCGAGCAGCTTTCCATGCTGAGATCGATCCCTAATATCAAGGTATTCCGCCCTGCGGACGCCAAAGAGACCGCGGCGGCTTACGAATCGGCGTGGACGGGCAACAGCCCGACGGCTATCGTACTTTCGCGTCAGGAGCTTAAACAGCTCGACTGCACGGGCACGGAAGCGTTGTTCGGCGGCTACGTGGTTGCCGACAGCAAGAAAGAAACGCCCGACGTTATCCTTATTGCGAGCGGCTCGGAGCTTTCGCTTGCAATCGCCGCCAAAGACGAGCTTATCAAGAACGATATCGACGCGCGCGTCGTAAGTATGCCGTGCATGGAGTTGTTCGATATTCAAACGCTTAAATACCGCGAGTCGGTGCTCCCGAGCAATGTTCGCGCTCGCGTTGCAATCGAAGCGGGTAGGTCGATGCCGTGGTTTAAGTATGTAGGTATCGACGGCGAGTGCTGCTGTATCGACGCGTTCGGCATGAGCGCGCCTGCTAACGTTATGTTCGAGGTGTGCGGGTTCAACACGGATAACGTGGTAAAGCTTGCCAAAAAGTCTATACGCAGCGCGTCCAAGATCGGTGCGTTAAGGCAGAGCGAGAGCGATGACGAGTAAATTTTTCGCGTTCCTCGATAGGATGAAACTGATCGACCGCTGGGCGCTCATGCGCAATACCTCGGTCGAGGACGTGGCGCAGCATACCATGCAGGTTGCCATGATCGCTCACGCGCTGTGCGTTATAGAAAACACGGTGTACGGCGGAAAGCTCGACGCTAACCTTGCGGCAGTGCTTGCGCTCTATCACGAGAGCGCCGAGGTCGTAACGGGCGATCTTCCCACGCCCGTCAAGTATTACGACGACGACATCAACCGCGCGTATAAGAACATAGAGCACCGCGCCGAGCAGAAGCTTGTAGACACGCTTCCCAACGAGCTTAGGTCGGCGTTTGCGCCGTTCGTCAAGCCCGATAAGAAATGCGCCGAGTACGCGATTGTGAAACGCGCCGATAAAATGAGCGCGCTCATTAAGTGCGTGGAAGAACTCGCGGTGGGGAATAAAGAGTTCGAAAAGGCGTATGCCGCAACGCTCGACAGTCTTGTCGGTGTGCCCGAGAAATCGGTTAAATATTTCCTCGACGTGTTTATCCCCGCGTATTCCATGAGCTTGGACAGCTTGCTCGATTGACCTACTTCTTTGAAAAGAAGTAGGCAAGAAACCTTTGATGTTGTGTGTTTACTAAGTGAGTATTACTTTGTTACACCCAATCAATTAAGTGTCGTTATCAATTTCTTTACGCCATACTGTTCGGTCATTTTGAGCGTCGGCGAAGAATCTTTTATCTCTAATAATTACTGAGGTCCGTCGTGAGCAAAGTTAAGAGTAAATCTTATAGAATATTCGAACTTATAAGATTGTTTGGCTTGTTGACTTTGGTTTGCGGCGGGCTTTTGTGCTTTGTCGGGTTTTTTGCCGCACGGAATATCATTTCGTATATCGACGGGCTTGGACAGCAAGCCGCAATCGATAGCGGCGTAATTGTTGAGGCGGAAATCGTCGGCGACATACCGACAAGCAGCAAGGGCTCGTCAAAACGACTTTTGAAATACGAATACACCGACGAAAACGGCGTGCGCTATACAGGTTATTGGAATAGGGTCGACTCAGACGAAGTATCCGCGTATATAGGGCATAAAATAGAAATATATATAGACGGAGAGGGTAGCAGTATACCTGTCGGCGATGACCCGGATTTGAGCACAAGCCTGGCATGGTCGATCGTTTTCTCCGTAGTGGTCGGCGTGGGCTTCATCGTCACTGTCGTGGTGTATTGTAAAATATTCGGCGGCATAGCAAAAGCATGGAAAAAGCAACGCTTGGAAGCGGAAAATCCCTCGAATACCGATAATAACGAAAAAATCGAGGACGAACAACACGAAAAAACGGATCAACCGGAAAAAACAGAGCAACCCAGGCAAACGGTTTCTGACAATAAAGGAGATATTACTGTGAAGTTTACTCTTACCTTCGGGAGTCTCGACGCTACAAAGATCAAAAATCCCAGAATCAGGGATATAGAAAAGGCGGTTTTATTTTTGAAAGAAACGCCCGAAACCTTTATGGTTTTGGAACCTCGCGTGCCGATCGATGAGTTTACTTTTATTCAAGCCATGGGCTTCGAGGACGGTAAATGCCACGCGGAAGCGCAACGCCGCGACGGCAAGGTTCTGCGCATATTCGGCACCGACGATATGACCGAGCAAGAACTTCTGACAATATTAAAAGACTTTCTCGGCGGCAAGGTTCCCGACATAAGCGGGTGGAAACATATAGACGATTTTTAATTTAAGATAAAACTAAAAAGAGTGGTTAGGTTTAACCACTCTTTAATATTTTAGTGTAAAAGTTTCTTCCCTTTTTTTCAAAAAATGAAAGAAAAAGCTATTCGGCTCTATTATCGCCTGTGAAGAATAGGGCAACGGTGCCTGGACCCGAATGGCTGCCTATAACGAAGCTGAGCGGCATGATCTTAGGCGTAATGCCGAACTTCTCGGTAATAGCGTCGGCAACAAACTTGGCGTCGTCGAAGCAATCTCCGTGCGTGATATAAACGGTCTCGCTCTCGCGGTTATACCGATCTTCCATCTTTTCTACGAGCATCCTGAGCGACTTAACTCTGCCAGATACTTTCTTAATAGGCACAAGCCTACCGATCTCGTCCACGTGCAATACGGGCTTTATGTTGAGCATATTCCCGAAGAACGCCGAGCCCTTGCTAAGCCGTCCGCCGCGTGCGAGGTATTTAAGGTTATCGA
The DNA here is from genome assembly GCA_014799665.1 of Clostridiales bacterium. Lineage (NCBI taxonomy): Bacteria > Bacillati > Bacillota > Clostridia > Eubacteriales > Clostridiales bacterium. Next base: position 49,628 of record JAAVHP010000006.1, on the reverse strand, counting down.
CCACGAAATAATGCAGAACGCGGTCGCGCACCTCGTCGGCATAAGTGCACGTCTCCTCGAAGGTCGCGCCGCTCATGCGCTTATCGTTGACGAGCGTAACGAACAACCCTTCGCCGCCCGACGCGCACTTGGAATCGACTACGTAAACCTTGTTTTCATGCGTAGCGTTAAGCTCGTCCGCAACGCGTTTAAAGTTTTCGTAAGTGCCCGACAGAGCGCTGTCGAACGCGAGATACAGTACGTTCTTGCCATCGGATAAAAGATTTTCCAAAAAATCTTTGGCGGTTTGTTCGTTGACCATTGACGTGCTCGTGCGCGCGCCGAGCCGCATAGCATCATAGAACTGATTGAATTTAAGCTGGTTGGCGTCGCTGTCGCCGTACATAACGTCGTTGACGAAATACAGTAATTCGCACGATACGATATCCATTTCGCGTAGCTGCTCTTTGGTAAGATCGCTGGTGCTGTCGGTTGCAATGATGAAGTCCATAATTCCTCTTGAATTTACTTCGTGTATTTTTCGTCTTTCGTTAAAAATAAAATCAATCATTTGTAAATGTTATTGTAGGAAAGCGGGCGAGAGATCTACGGCGCCTGCGCCTTCGAGTTCGAGCACGAACAGCGCGCGTACGTACCCGCGGTCGAACGCCGTCGAGTGGACGTAAAACTGCTTGCCGTAGTAGTACCGCGCCAGCCTATAATACTTAGCATTTGTGTGAAGGGTAATAGCCTTTGCGCCGTTCTCTCTTGCGTACTCGACGGCGGCGTCAAGGAGCGCCGAGCCAAGTCCCGAATTGGAGATCTTGGGGCTTACGCCGAATCGATATATATACCACAAATCGTCGGAAAGCTTTTTGATGCGGATAGCGCCGACCAGCTCGCCGAACCGCTCTACTACGAACACCGCATTATTTCGTATATCGAAAAGGGTGGTGTCGAGCGTTTCTTTGAGCGCTTTTACTTCGTAAGTGACGTGCAGATCCTCTTGATATAAAGAGAACGACTCTTTGGTGACTTTGAGCACGGCGGGGGCGTCCGCCTCGTCCGCGCGGCGTATTGCAAGGAACATCTTAGGTATACTCCTGCGTTTAGCGCATCAATAGGCACATGACCGCTTTTTGCACGTGTAAGCGGTTCTCGGCTTCCTGAAAGATTATCGAGCGCGTGGAGTCGATTACTTCGGTCGTAACTTCCTCGCCTCGGTGCGCGGGCAAGCAGTGCATAAACACCGCGTCCTTGTTTGCGAGCGAGAACACTTTTTCGTTCACCTGATAGGGCATGAGCGCCTTTTCCTTGGCGGGGTCTTTGGCTTGACCCATGGAGAAGAAAACGTCGGTATAGAGCGCGTCCGCGCCAGAAGCCGCTTCTTCGACGTTATCTGTGACGGTCACGTTGCCGAACTTTTGCGCGGCAGCGGTGATTTCTGGATTGGGCTGGAAGCCCTTAGGCGAGCAAATGCAAACGTTCATGCCCGTCTTTGCGCCCGCGAGCATGAGCGAGTGCGCCATGTTATTGCCGTCGCCGAAGTAGGCGAGCTTAATGCCGTTAAGGTGTCCGTAGTTCTCGTACAGCGTGAAAATATCGGCGAGTGCTTGGCAGGGATGGAAGTCGTCGGTAAGTCCGTTTATGACCGAAAAGCTACCGTACTTGGCAAGCTCCTCTACGTCTGACTGCTTAAACGTGCGGATCATAACGCCGTCTATGCCGTAGCGCGACAGCACCTGCGCGGTGTCCTGTATCGTTTCGCCGCGACCGAGCTGAATATCGTTGCTCGATAAAAACAGCGAGTGTCCGCCGAGCTGGTGCATACCCATTTCGAAGGATACGCGCGTGCGTGTAGAAGATTTACTGAATATCATAGCGAGAGTCTTGCCCTTTAAAAGCTCGTGCTTTTTGCCGCGCTTGAACGCGTTTTTGAGCTTGTCCGCAAGATGCAAAATTTCGTAAATGTCTGAAGTCGAATAGTCGAGCAAGTTAAGCAAATGCTTGTGCTCGATCTTGCCTTTTGCTTTATACGATGATACGTCCATAATTCTCCTTAAAATCGGGGTATTTGATTGGTAAATTATTTATATATTATATCATTATTTTTGTTTGATAGCAAGTAAAAACGCGCAATTGACAGGCAATGCGCGCTTTTACTTGCTTCTTTTGGGAAAGAAGTAAGAAAACCTTACTTTGGGTTTGCAATAATATTTTTACAAATTCTATAAATTGGTCGAAGCACAGATTTTATCGAGCGCGTCGATAAGCCCGTCGATCTCCGCCTTGGTAATGGTGAGCGGGGGAATGAGCCTGATCGTGTTATTGCCCGCCACGTTTATGAGATACCCTTGCTCGCGAAGTTTGCCTTCGAACTCATGCGCGTTTATCTTTTCGGAGAGTTGTATGCCGCGCATAAGCCCCTTGCCGCGTATGTCGGTTATAAAGTTGTACTTGGAAAAATGCGCTATTCTTTCGCCGAGATATTCGCCGATTTGAGCCGCTTGATCGAGCAGCCCGTTTTGCAAAATTTCGAGAACCTTGTTCGCAGCCGCGCAGCAAAGCGCGTTGCCGCCGAAGGTCGAGCCGTGATCGCCGAGCGCGAACGCCGTACCGACTTCCTCGGTCGCAAGGCACGCACCCATGGGAAGACCACCTGCAATGCCCTTGGCGAGCGTTATAATATCGGGTTTAATGCCGAAATGCTCGAATGAGAACAGCTTGCCCGTTCTGCCCATGCCCGTTTGTATCTCGTCTACTATAAATAGCACGCCCTTGGACTTGCACAGCGCATAAGCGTTTACAAGAAAATCGTTTGTGAACGGGCGCACGCCGCGTTCGCCCTGTATAGTTTCGAGTATGACCGCACCCACGTCGTCGGTGAGTTTAAGCTTGAAATCGTCGAAATCGTTGTACTTGAACGTGTCGAAGCCTTGGGGCAGGGGTGAATAAACCTCGTGCTGCGAGGGATTACCCGTAACGGTGAGCGTGGCGAGCGTTCTGCCGTGAAACGCGCCGTCCGCATAAAGTATGCGCTTTTGCTTGCCTGCGTTCTTAAAATACCGCCGTGCAAGCTTGATAGCGCACTCGTTCGCTTCCGCACCCGAATTGCAAAGGAACACGCGCGAAAACCCCGAAGCTTCGCATAGATTATGGATATACTCTGATTGAATGTCGGTATAGTAATGGTTGGATACGTGTACGAGCTTGTGCATTTGGTCGCAAACAGCCTTAGTGTACTCGGGGTGGTTGTAGCCCAAAAGATTGCACGCAATGCCCGCCACGAAATCTACGTACTTATTTCCGTTGATATCGTAAACGCAGTTGCCTTCGCCGTGGTCGAGCGCAAGCGAAGTGCGGGAAAATACAGGCATATAGTTTTGCGCTTCGTATTCTTTGATCTTGTTAAAATTCATTGCACACCTTGAAAGAATTGGGAATTATGAATTAGAAATTTCCCCAAATGGGGGTATGAGGTGGTGTCTCGTAGCGACGTCGGGCACTCTTGAATTTATCCGTTTTCTATCATTGTGCCGATACCGCTGTCGGTGAACAGTTCGAGAAGAATAGAGTGGGGGAGTGTGCCGTTAAGCACGAAAACGCTGTTTATGCCGCGCTCGATAGCGTCGATACAGCTGTTCGCCTTGGGCACCATGCCGCCCGAAATAGCGCCCGACTCGATCATCTTTTTAAGTTCGGAAACGTTTATTCGATCGATTTTGGTTTCTGCTTTATCTTTGTCAGTCATTATGCCGTCAATATCGGTAAGGAATAAAAGCTTTTCCGCGTGCATAGCCGCGCCGATAGCCGCCGCCGCAACGTCGGCGTTCACGTTGTAGCTATTGCCTGCGTCGTCGGTTGCAATCGAGGCGATTACGGGAATGAATTCGTCGCGCGCGAGTATTTCCAAAAGCTTGGCGTTGATCTCTGTGATTTTACCTACGTATCCAAGTTTCGGGTCGAGCCGTTCCGCCTTAATAAGCTGCGCGTCCTTGCCGCAAAGCCCGATTGCCTTAACGCCCATGGAATTGAGCTCGCCGACGATATTCTTATTGATCTTCCCGCATAAAGTCATTTGCGCGACTTCCATCGTTTGTTCGTCGGTAACGCGCATACCGTTGACAAACTGAGACTGTATGCCGAGCTTGCCGAGGAGCTTATTGATCTCCGGCCCGCCGCCGTGTACGAGTATGGGATTGACCCCGACGATTTTAAGCGCCGCTATGTCTTGCAGAATAGTGGTTGTTACCGCCTCGTCGTTCATAGCGTTGCCGCCGTACTTAACGACGAGCGTCTTGCCCGAATACTTTCGTATATAGGGCAGCGCCTCGCATATTATCTGTGCGCGTTCGATAGTCGATTTAAAGTTTTCGTTCATGTCTTTTTTGCCTTAACTGAAAAATTACCGAAATTAAATAGGTGAGTGTACGGGCAGTCCCGCCGTTTCGTTTATGCCGAACATAATGTTCATGTTCTGAACAGCTTGTCCCGCCGCACCCTTTAAAAGGTTGTCTATGACGGACACGACGATACCGCGGTTGCCGTCGAACCGCGCCGAGTAAATACAGCGGTTGGTGTGCGCAACGCTCGATATTTCGGGAAGACTATCGCTATATTGTATGAACGTTTCGCCGTGATATGAGCTTTTGAGAACATTTTCCGCCTTTTCGGGATCGGGAGTAGTGAAATACACCGTCGAGAGTATACCGCGCTTGATGGGCAAAAGGTGGGGCGTAAAGAGTACGTCAACGCCTAATTTTTCGCGCATCTCGGGCGCGTGACGGTGGGTGAAAAGTCCATACGCCTTGAAGTTCTCGTCGAGAGTGCAGAACGAATACGCCTCGTCGCTCTTGCGGCCCGCGCCGCTAACGCCGCTCTTGCTGTCCGCAATTATGTTTGCGGCTAAGCCCATCTTGCACAGCGGAAGCATGGGGAGAAGAACGCTAGTAACGTAGCAGCCGGGGTTTGCGACTAGCTTGGCTCCCGCTATTTGTTTGCGATTGACCTCGCACAGCCCGTAGACCGCGAGCTTGTTAAGATCAGGGCGCGGGTGAGTAACGCCATAGGTTGAGTTGTATACGTCGATATCGTCGAACCGATAATCGGCGGAAAGATCGATAACGCGCACGTTCGCATCGATAAGCTTTCCAACTAGCTCCGCGCCCGCTGTTTGCGGTAGGGCAACAAACACCACGTCGCACGATAAGAGCACGGGATCGGTCATATCGGTAAAAGCGAGATCGATCGGCAGCGCGGGAAAGACGTCGCATACGCGCTTGCCTGAGTGCGCTCGGCTTGTTACCGCGACGAGCTCGGCGTAAGGATGCGACGAAATAAGCCGCATGACCTCAGCTCCTGCATAACCGTTTGCGCCGACTATTCCTACTTTGATTTTATCCTTCTTCATGTTACTTCCGTAAAAAATGATAATCTTTATATATTGTAATACTTTACGAAAAAAAATGCAACCGTTATAACATAATACCGAACATTTATTCGACGCTTTGTAAATGTTACTTATTGTCGCATAATAAAATACTCGATTACTTTTATCTCGCGAAAGGGGAATAAGATTACTTTGTCAGAGGAAGTAGTTATTATTTAGTAAAACAATATTTGGTATACAGCCGACACTAAAATCAACAATATAATGCGCATTTCAATGAATCTCTAAAACCTTACTCCCAAATCCCTCCCAATGAAAAAATACCTTTGGGAGGGATTTTTTGAATGACGGACTATCTGTCCGTTTTTGCACTAAAAGTGTACATATAATTCGCACATTGACACGTCAAAATTCGGTGAACTCCCAATAGTATCTTTACAAATGAAAACTAAAATGATATACTTATTATAATCTTAACTTATAGGATACAAAGAATATGAAACTTACACAAATTGATATATTAAAATACAAGTCAATCAAGGAAAAGATGTCTATCATCATAGATAATGATAGGATTGTAACACTGATAGGCAAGAATGGCAGCGGTAAGACAAATGTTTTGGAAGCGATAAAATATGCCTTATCAAGGAATCGATTTTATGGAAGTGATAAAATTGAATGCGATATTAAATATCATATTGAACTCGATGATGGCGAAATAGATAATTATTTTGAACATATTCAGGCTGAGCAAAAGACAAAAGAAATAATAGTTGAATTTAACGGTAGTTATCCGGAAATTCGATCAGTACAAGCTCCAATAATTGAATATGATGCTAGCTGTTTTAAGGTTAGATTGGAATCAGTGGTGAATGATTTTAGCATTGCAGCCCAAAAATATTTAAAAGCGTTGAAAACAATAGAATCATCTGATAGTTACTTTGGGGAATACTTGGATTTATAGGTGGAGGAAGATAACAAAGGACGAATTTTTCAATTGAAAAAATACCATATTGATAATATTGAAAACGATATTAAACATCAAATAAAACACATGCAGGACTATATCACCCATCTTTTCAATAATGGTAGAATTATATTAAATCAACATGATCATCCTTATTCTTTAAATCATATGTTATGGAAAATCCATTTTTATAGAATACCAATTGATGAGAAAATTAAGATTAGCCCGATAGTAGCAAGTAGTTTGGGAATTACGAAAAAGAAGCTTGATAGTGCTAATGAAAAGTTAAACAATAAGTTAGCTGAAATTAATCAAATACTAGAAAATGAGTATCAAGAAATACAAATACTGCTTGATGAGTTTGAAAAAATAAAGAAAGAAATGACAGCTATATTTGATGCAAAAATAGACGCGCATTATAGTCGAGAAGAGTATATTAACGAACAGTTTCAGTCTATTGTCGATAAGATGAGGAATGTTGTATTTAATAATTGTTATTTCTTAGATAATGAAAATTCTTTACTATTCTTCCATTCTAATGATAGAGAGTATAGAAGGGATTACATAAATGAGCAGTATTTAAATTCACGAAATCCCATTATTGAGGCATTTGATACATTTTTACATAATAGTGGAGTGCTAAATTTGGATTTAAGCTTTACACAAAAAGATAAGTTAACCGAACAACAAATAAAGAAATCAATAAGAGCGCTTAATACTGAATTCTTACCCGGTATTGTGCCGAATTTTGATGACTCAGAAATCGTAAAGTTTTCAGTTGATTATAATAACGGCAATTTTAGTCTGTATGTCCATGAAAAGAATGGGGATACAGTCTCTTTGTCTAATACAAGCTTAGGACGGAGATGGTATCTTACATATCAATTTGTTAAAGCGTTGCTAAAGCCGGGGGATATGTTGTTTATTGATGAGCCTGCGACATTTTTACATCCTCAAGCACAAGTTGAATTCAAACAGGAACTAAATAAGTTATCAAAGGATGGGGTTTACATTTTCTATTCTACGCATAGTCCCTATATGATTCCCGAGGATTGGGGACAAGTGTATAATGTAGTAATGACTGAGCATGGTACAGAAATATTCAAGTTTGACTCAGGTGATGATTTGTGCAAAACTATAAAAGAGGAATTGGGCGCAACAAATGCGGCGAACATCTTATTTAATTTAGAAAAAACGGTGCTGTTGGTAGAGGGCGTTGCAGATATGGCATGTATTGAAAAATTCGCAGAGGTGCTAAAATATAATATAAGCGAATATAAAATACTTCCATGTAATGGTTCTCCAATTCTTGATGTGACATACTTGTGTATTCAGCAGGGTATAAAATTTAAGGCATTATTGGATTTGGATAATAAGAGCAAACCACAAAAATGGTTAAATAAAAAGTATGGCTATAATGAGTATTTAAAGATTTTTGAAACTAATAAAAATTGTGTCTTTACGCTGCCCATTAGAAACCAAAAAAGTTTGGAAGACTGCTTTCATGAAAATGATAATATAAGGTATTTCTTTGATTATATATGGCAAGATAAAAGTGGCGTTCAGCATGTTGAACGAAAAATTAATAAAAACAAAATCAAAAAAGCTACGAAATTTGAAGATGAAACCAAAAATAATTTTGAACAGTTGTTCAAAGATTTACGCATTCCTAAACTTGACGATGTAAATAGTTAGTGTTATAATAAATGCACATTCATAAGTTGCCGAGTCATCATTCTATCGGAGGTGACATTATGAATGAAGTCAAGAAACTGAATAAGAAGTTGGTTGCCAAGAACATTAGGCGTATGATTTCTGAGTCTGACTACACGATAGAGTCTATCGCGGCGGACTTAGAGATATCTGATAGGCTAGTATATTATTGGCTTAGCGGCAAGCGCACACCTGCGCTCGAAAATGTTTACGGCTTATCCCAATTGTTCAACGTTTCGATGGAAAGCATTCTCGCTTGAGAGTGCTTTTTCATTTTGAACCGATGTTCATTACGAAATCTTATTAGTGATGATATAATGTATTTACATTAAGGAGGTGTTATAATGTCAAAACACAATTTATCAGTATTATGGGATAAAGTTTTCCCAAATCAAAGAGAAGTCTATGACTATGCCGGTAGGAGAATGGTGCGTTCGGCTATCGGTAATCCAAACAGCAGCTGTTGTCCCACAATAGATCATATCCGTCCGATATCGCAGGGCGGAAAGGATTGCCTTGAAAACATAGTTATTTGCAATCGCATAACCAATCAAGAAAAAGCAGATTCGTTTCCAAATTGGTCTGCAAATGGTAAACGATTCCAAGCAAAACGTGTTCGTGGAACATCGGACGAATATGACATTTATCAATTGGATTAAGGAGAGAGAATATGAGTAAAGGTCGTGGAGTATCGGGATACACGCACACGCAACGACAGTTGGACGATTATGCAAATCAGCATAACCCCAACAATCATGCGTACTGGGATAATTTGGATAATCATTCAAATCAGTGTAATCCAAACAACAATGAGTATTGGCGTAGCAGTAGTAATGAATATGATACCGAGGATTAATTATAGACATCAAATAGAGAAACGACTGTTTTGAAATATTCGATAACGTTTTTTATGATAATAACAAGATTGTTTTACACATCAAGATTATTAAAACTACAATTTTAAAAGCCTAGTTTTATACCCTTAATTTTATAGCAAAAGTGTCGTAGTAGTATTTCATGCAAAGAAATAAATGTGATATAACCATGTGTCTACAATTAACTCATTGTGATTTTGGAAATGATATGCTAAAAATACCATATGAAAAAGCATTTTAGGAATAAATAATAAATAAAAATATTGACAACATCATTATTTTGATTTATAATATGAATATGAATATAGAGCAAGAGATAAAAATACTGTGTGTAAAAAATGATATGTCTTTAGCCCAATTAGCGAAAAGACTAAATATGACTCCGCAAGCATTCAATCAAAAATTAAAACGTGGGACATTTTCGTTAGATGATTTAAAGTCTATTGCAATGGTTTCTAATTGTATGTTAGAATGCGCATTTGTCTTTGCAAATGGGGACAGAATAGAACTTTAGGGAGTGGTTATGATTAAGTATATAGAAGGCGATATTTTTAGTTCACCCGCACAAGTAATTGTGAACACAGTTAACACTGTTGGCGTTATGGGAAAAGGATTAGCCTTGGAATTTAAACAGAGATATCCCAATATGTTTGAAACATATAAGAGAATATGTGAAAAACATCAATTTTCTATTGGGAGATTAATGTTGGTATATGAACCAGACCACTGGATTTTACTGTTTCCAACAAAACAAAATTGGAGATATCCATCAAAGTTAGAATATATAGAAAGTGGGCTTATAAAATTCACGCGAACATATGTTGAAAAAAATATATCATCCATTGCCTTTCCAAGATTGGGTTGCGGAAATGGAGAATTAGAATGGGATCAAGTAAAAGCTTTAATGGAAAAGTACTTGAAACCTTTGCCAATTGATGTCTATATTTATGTGAAGCCGTTTGAAGTATTGCCGGAACATAAAGCGATAATTTCAACTTTGGAGTGGTTGAGAAAAAACGCGAAAGATATGTCGTATGACGGTGTAAAAGATGATATAACTTATAATTCTGCAATGTTGCCTATAAGTTTAAGTATAGATGATGAGAAATGGTCAGCTGTTTTTAAAGATGACTTAGTTTTTAACAATAGTAAAGATGAACATGTAGTTTTAACGAACGATGAATGCTATAATATTTGGGATAGTGCTCGTAGATCCAACTTATTCATTGCTCAAAATCAAAAAGAAGAATTATTTTTTTGCTTGTTGTTAAATCTTGGGTATGTAACAAAAATCAAAATTTTAGAAGGGAGCGGATCACAATTTGCATATCAATTAAACAATGGTATAGGAAGAGCATTTACAATTAGGGGGAAATTGTGATGACATTTCAAGAAATTATTGATTACAACGCTAAAACATATTGTGTTGAAAGATCTTGGTGGCCGCGCTTTGCCTATCATTTTACAGATATCACAAACATAGTTAAAATACTAGATTGCGGGTTTCTGTATAGCAGAAAAAGTAGTCAAAAAAATAATTTAATGCAAAACGATAATGCTAGTCGCCAAGTTATTGATATGACTTCTCCAGATGTGTTGAATTATGTTAGATTTTACTTCAGACCGCTTACCCCCACACAATACAATAATGAAGGCTATAAGCATCCCGCTCTTCGGTTTGACCATAGCATAAACGCAAATGTTCCGGTGCCGGTGTTTTTACTTTTTGATTTGCAAACCATATTACAAGATAATAATACTCGGTTCTCAGAGAAATCACAGGCTGGATATAGTGCAGCCAGATTGCTTTCGGGACCGGATGATTTTTCGAAACTGAATTTCGCTAAAATTTATGAAGTTGGAAGAATGGATAATAGGGATGAGGATGTTAAGTATCGGCAAGCGGAAATTTTATATCCCGAAAGTTATCCAATTAGGAATAGCTTAAAATATATTATTTGTAGAAATGAAGTTGAACGAAGAACATTGTTAAAACTGTTAAAAGCCAGAAACAATAAAACCTATGCCGAATATAAAGAAAAAATAAGAGTGAATTCTAAGGATCTTTTTGAAAATAACGGGCTTTTTGTTAATTCTGTTAATTATTATAAAGGACAATTAGAAATAACATTTAACCAGAACAGAGAAAGAGCGCATTTTTGTCAGAGGCAAAAAATGCGCAACGGCGAAGAAAATCTGCAACCGATACCGTGTAAGTTAAATTTGAAATGGGTAAAATCTAAAGATGTTATAGTTTATGAGACTGATGAGACTGCTATGCTTGATTATGAGCATATAGGTAGTATATCTTGCAATTTACCTACATACGAGAATGCTAAATGGTTGGAAGTGAATTTGTTCTTAGACAATAATATTATGTGCTCTTATGATTTTGATTTAAAAGATTGTGATATTTTTTAGTACTGCATTCAATTATCAAGGAGATGCTAATGAGAATTTATAACATCGATGAACAAAGGCAAGATGTGAAATCGTATTTGATCAAATGTTTGTCATCTAACAACATAAGTTTTTTGTTGGGGGCAGGGTTTAGTGCACCATTTTTAAGAGTTCTAGATGGCTTTGAAGAACGATTAACTGATGCGATTGAAAGTGGAGATATAAAACAAAAGGCATTATTGGAAAAAGAGTTTTTTAATAATAGTATTTTGCCGATTCTTGACCCAAAAGAGTTAGATACTAATATGAAATATCGTGATAGTTTTTTAAATTCGATCAAAAATATTTTAGAGAAAAGGCATAGTTCGGTTTTACATAAAATGTTTAATATATTTACCACAAATTATGATATTCTTGTTGAACAATCATTGGAACGCAACGCAATAGAATACTCAGATGGTTTTTCAGGACGGCTTAATCCGTTGTATTCTACAACGAATTTTGGAAGAGTTATAAAAAAGACGAGCGCAATAGCTCACAAATCAACAGAAATAGTAACTGCAAACTTGCTAAAACTACATGGTTCATTGAATTGGACACAAACAAACGATGACATTATTTTTGAGAATTATATGCAGAAGATTGAGCGCGTCAGAAAGTTCTTACAAAATGACGATGAGTTTATGCGCGCTTATGAAAAAGAGTTTTTGATTATCAACCCTAATAAGGAAAAATTCAACACTACGGTTTTAAATGCTAACTATTATGATCAATTAAGAATTTTTGGAAATGAGCTTGAACAAAGAAATGCTTTATTGTTAGTTTACGGATTTTCGTTTAATGATGAGCATATTAGAACAATAGTAGAAAGAGCTTTAATTAATCCAACTTTAACAGTCGTTATATTTGCATTTAGAAAATGGGATGAAGACGCATATAAAGAGAAGTTTGACAACTATCATAATGTCGTTGTATTGCGTAATAATGGTGAATTAAATATTGAAAAAGTCTCACAGTTTTTCAGGGAGATTGACAATGATATTGAATGACATATTGAAAATAGGTGAAGTAAGAGAAGTTTATGGACATAAAATAAAGGTTGGCATTTATAGCGAAAAAAATGTCGAATACTTAAATTATGATGGAATACCTATTAAAAATGTTGGCATAGGTAGTTTTATCATTATTAGGAAAGGTTTTTTGAATATAATAGGAAAGGTTGATGGAGAATTTATAACTGCTACATCTTTAGAAAGTGGTTATGCAGAAAAAGGACGCGGTATAGCACGGACATTAGATGTATCTATTTTGGGTCATTTAGAAAATGAACAATTTATATTTGGAGTAATTGAGCTTCCGTTAATAGGCAACTTTGTCTACATTATAGATGATGAACTGCAAAAGAATATTTTGGATCATCATTCGCAGTTTGCATTAAATTTAGGTTCTTTAATAGAATATGATAATTATCCGTTTAAATTGGATTTGCAAGAATTGATATGTAGTCATATTGGGATATTCGGAAATACCGGAAGTGGGAAGTCAAATACTTTAGCCAAGATATATACTGAACTTTTTAAGGTGCATTCAAATAATCAGCAGTTTAAAGACAATTCGTCCTTTGTCTTTTTTGATCTAAATGGGGAATATAGAAATACGTTTCCCGATGCTCATTACTATGAGTTGAATACAATTGCAAATGAAAAATATCAATTAGATGAAAGATATTTAACTGATATTGAATTTTGGTCAGTTGTTCTTCAGGCTTCTGAAAAAACACAAAAGCCGTTTTTAAATGAGTGTATTAAAAATTATGAAAAATGTAAGCAATCGCTTGATTTTTTTACTCTGGAAAAATTAAGTGAGCTTGTTTTTAATAGTCAGAAGAATTACGGTGAAATTAGATCGTTTATAATTCATATTTTTTCTTGCCTGGGTTTTGAAGATGAAATTATATCATTTGATGACAATATTAGTATTGAGTATAAGAAATTTATAAGTAATACGCGTGGAACTTTAAATTATTTGACAACTTATACTGAATTATTTGATGATATGGATGACAAAGTTATTTCTATAGGTCATCTAGATGATATTCGTATTTTTTCTTTAATCGTTTATTATACATATTGTCAAGAATTAAATAAAGGGAAGATTGCGGCTCAAAATATCATTCAATTATTTAACCGTATGGATAAAATTATATCTGAATTAGGAAATATATTTGAGTTTAAGCGCGATTGTCCTAATGAACATCTTGTTGTTATATCATTATTTAATTTGAATGCTGAGTTAAAGAAGTTAGTGACTTATATAATATGTAGAGATAAATATGAGAGTCATAAAAAGCATCGTGGAAACAATCGGTTGCAGTCGTCTCTTCATATAATTATTGAAGAAGCTCATAATATTTTATCATATGGATCAGCGCGCGAGAGTGAGGAGTGGAAGAATACACGTTTAGAAACGTTTGAAGAAATTATTAAAGAAGGTAGAAAGTTTGGAGTATTTTTGACTATTGCTAGTCAAAGGCCGTCGGATATTTCAGAAACGATTATCTCACAGTTGCATAACTTTTTTGTCCATCGCTTAGTGAATGCTGAAGATTTAAAACGGATTTATAAGTCTGTAGCATTTTCTGATTCCGTTTCTAATAATATGATTCCCATTTTACCTGCCGGTGGTTGTTTATTTTCAGGCATTGCTGCTAATTTTCCATTATTAGCAAAAATTGATTGTTTAGATCAATCTATTGCGCCTAATAGCTCTAACGTTGATTTAATAGATATTTGGGGATTGAAATAAATATAGTATGGATTTTAACGCAAAAGAATTTATAACACAGCTTGGTTTGTTTTGGGGACAGTTGTTTACTTACAATCATACACTTATGAAGCATTCTGAAGACGAAACGCAATTTGGTTCGGAATCATTTACTGATATTATAGATTTCTATTTAACATCGCAAGCACAGTGTTTTATAAAAGATTTTCTTTTGCAGCATATCGGTAGTATGGGAATGCTTCTTACCGCACGTTGTTTTCTCGAAGGCTTAGCATTAAAACGTATGTATGAAAAAGGCAAGATAAGCGATTTGCAAATTGAATTGTTACGCCACCAAGTACATATTATCGAATACAATTATTATAAAGAGTTTGATGACATAGCCGATAAAATTTTACTTCCTGAAAAGTTAGAAAAAGACAAAGATGATGCTATAAAATTTTTTCAAGAAAAACTCTCTGGCAAATACAGCGAAAAGCTCATAAATGACATTACCAAAACTAACAAACCGTTCTTATGCGATCCTCATACAAATTTTAGAAAATTAGTCGGAGAAAATTTAGGCGAAGAATATGCCAAGATCTATGGGCTATACAGTCAGGCAATTCATCCTTCGGTTAACGATTTCTATATGAATGAAGGTATATGGCAAACGATACCCAAAATATTGCTTCTCATAATGGAAGAATACAAGTCATTACCGCAATCGCAACTTACTTTTAATCTTTATAGCGCATCTATATACGCATCGGATATAGCGAGAAGATATGAGGATTTAGTTCGTCAAGAATGTAAAATTCTAATAGACATAAGCAATGTGTTTAATAGTTTCTTTGATAAGAACTATACCTCGGACACATTGATGAGTATAAATCTTTTAATGAGTGAGATGTGCACAGATAAGTTACTCGGATTATGTGAACAAGTGAAGTCTAAATGGAAGATTGCATTAGATATGTTCTCATCGTTTTATAAATGCTATATAACATACTTCCCACACGAAGAACATTTTAAGCTTCTTGAAGAACATGAGCGTGTACAAATTAGGCGAAATCTAGGACAAGATTTCTCCACCGCATGCGCTTATAATTTCTATAAAACCCTTTATCCAAACGGCGTAAGCAAAGAAACATTTGAAAGGAGTTTTCTAACAATTAGCGGCTATACTGTTGATGAAAAAGGGAAAACTAAAAATCTTACAAATATAGTTAAAGATTTTATCACTAAGTTTGCTAATCCAAACGCTGAGGTTTCGTTTGATAGAAGTATGCTTTTAGATTATGTAGAAAGTCAAATGCTTTCTCATGCCAATGGATATATGTGGTATGCCAATCGTGGCGCTTGGGGTGAAGTAAACAATTTGATTATCGGTATGGATATGTGTTTGATGTTCATATTAGAATCAATTCTTGCTATCTTTAACGCGCACAAAGTTGTTGAAGAAACTAAATACTATAAAACCATTATCAATATTGTTAGAAATAGTATCAAAAGAATTAGGACAATTTATGACGAAAAAATAAAATTATTGAGCATTCCGAGTGTGGTGATATAATCATATCATTAATTTAAACTTAATCTGAAATGTTTTTAAAGAAACAAAGTTAATAACTTTTGTCATAATATCTAAACGAGATAGCGAAATGTTGTTCCGATGAATCGCAATATTATTTTATTAAAGTGTTCAAAAATGTTTTGTAGGATGATAAAAAATGTATTGATTTATATATTAGGATTTGATATAATTATATGGAGCGGAAATTTATGTGTCTTAATTGCAGATGCAACTATTAGTGATGTGTGCTTTTAAGTAGTAACTATAACAAAGGTGGTCAAAACATATGACTAAGGAAGAATTTTTAGAAGCAAGAAGCAATGATAAATATTTGATACCTCGCAAAACGCGTGATGAATGTGAAATTCGACTATTTTTAAGAGAGGTTAATTTTCATTGCCCATTGTGTGGGAAAGAATTGCAATATCAGAAACAGAAAAAACCGGCAGCAAAACTATTTGAGATCGCACATATTTTTCCGAATAGCCCCACTAAACAGCAATATGAAGAGTTATTTGGGGAAGAGCGGCTTGGGGAGAATTCGGAAAGTTTTGAAAATAGAATAGCGTTATGTAAAGATTGCCATGAAACTCAAGACTATCATACGACGAAAGAAGATTATAAAAAATTATTAAATAAGAAACGAGAGTTATTGCGAGCAACCGCTCTACATGATGTTACTCAAACGCTTGGATTGGAAACGGAAATTGAGATAATAATCAATAAGGTTTCTTGCATATCCGATGTCGGTATTAAGGGTATTAATTATAAGCCAGTTCCACTGGCAAATAAATTTTATGAGAATGAACTATCATTGAAAGTTAAGGTTGCTGGATATGTTAATTGTTATTATACATATATAAGAGAGCTTTTTAGAAATATTGACGGAAAGAATGGGTTTGTTTTTTCTGTATTATGTAAACAAATCAAATCGTGTTTTGAGAAGATGGAAGCTGTAACCCAAGATAAAAGCGAAATCTTCAATCACATGGTTGATTGGTTGCTTCGAGAAACACAAACAAGTTCTCGAGAGGCTGGTGAAATTGTAGTATCATTTTTTATTCAGAATTGTGAGGTGTTTCGTGAAATTGCCTAATAAAATTGTAAGTTATAATGAAAGTATAATAGGAAAATTTATTCCAATTATAGTTGAAATTCGAAGATTTGATATGACCATATTTTCTTTGTATAAAAAAACAAAAAAACATTTTTCAGATATTGAAGAATTCATTGATACATTAGATTGCTTATTTGCATTGCAAAAGATCGTATTTATTAAAAAAACGGGGGTGCTTCATTATGTTGCGTGAAATATGCTGTAATCAGTTTTATCAAAAAAAGATTATCTTTTCTGATGGATTGAATGTCGTATTAGGTACAGACTGGGGGGACAATTCAATTGGTAAGTCAACATTCTTACTCATAGTAGATTTTGTATTAGGTGGTGACACATATGCTAAATCCTTAGATATTTTGAAGAATGTTGATCCTCATGATGTGTGTTTTGCTTTTGTAAAAAATGAAGAGAGCTTTTATTTTGCTCGAAAAAATACTGAACCTAATATCGTATGGACATGTGATAGTGGTTATAATAAAATTCTCAAAATGAGTATAAATGAATATAGGGATTGGTTGAATGCGTTCTATCAGCTAAATTTGCCGGATCTGAGTTTTAGAGACGCTGTTGGTCGATATATTCGTGTATATGGTAAAGATAATTATGACGAAAAACACCCGCTAAATTCTGTTTCAGGTGAAGCAGATAGGGATGCATCCTATGCATTATTAAAGCTTTTTGATAAATATAAACCAGTTTCGATATTATCGGCTCAAGCCGAGGTTTCAGCTAAAAAATTAAAAGCGTATAAAAAAGCTCAGTCTATGGAGTTTATAAGCAAAATAGGCAAACGAGAGTATTTAAATAACTTAAAGGAACTTGAACGATTAAATAAAGAGCTGGAGCTTTTGGCTGTTAATATAGAAAAAGGGTTTGCAGATTCTGATGCGATAATAACAGAGAAAGCGATTGAAATTAAAAGAAGTTTGTTTAGAGTAAGAAAGATGCGAAGCAGCGTTTTAACTCGACTTAACTCTTTGGATGAAAGTTTTCAATATAAGTTTGCTATAACAAATGATAATCTCTCTGAGATTAATGAGTTTTTCCCTAATATTAATTTAAAGAAACTGGAGGAAATAGAACAATTTCATCATGATATTTCAATCATATTTAGAGAGGAACTTAAACAAGAAAGAGCTGAATTAATTGAGGAATTAAAAGAATATGAATCAAAGATTAATTCATATGTAGATGAATTGCAAGAACTAATTCAAAATCCAAACACATCAAAAGCTATTTTAAAGCAGCATTCTGATTTAATAAAAGCAATTGAAAAAATTCAAAAAGAGAATGAAGCATATTTAAAATTGGTATCTTTAGAAGAAACGAAGAAATCGGATCAAGAAAGATTAATAGAAATTGAGAGTAAACAATTTTCTTTGTTGGCGGCCGATATAAACAATAAGATGCATGAAATTAATGATTATATTTATAATGGTGTATTTAATTCACCTGTAATATCTTTTGGACCTAAATCCTACCAGTTTTTTACGCCAAATGATACCGGAACTGGTGTTGCATTTAAAGGATTGGTTGTGTTTGATTTAACCGTCTTATTATTAACTGCTTTGCCATTAATAGTACATGATTCTTTGATTTTAAAACAAATATCAGATAAGGCAATTGAGCAAATTCTAAAATTGTATGAATCCTGTGGCAAGCAAGTTATTATAGCTCTTGATAAGCTTAGCTCATATACTGCGGATTCAGCTAAAATTTTAGAACAACATATGGTTTTGGAGTTGGCTCCCAATGGAAAAGAATTGTTCGGGCGTTCTTGGGGATAATTTCAACAGAGGATAAGTGTCGGGTTGGATATATGAAGATAATTGTTTAAAATTAATGGTTGTCGTTCAAGTATGCGGCAACCGTTTTTGTTTGTAGGTATAATCTCTTGCCGTGAAAGCTTAAAGTGTTTGTCCAGAAAATGGGAGTTATTTTATTGAATTTTTCGACAATTTATGATATAATCAAATGAACATTGAGTATGGAGTGAAAAATGGCGAAAGTAGCAAAAGCAAAACAAGAGAAAAGTATGGAAGCGGCTCTTTGGGAGTCGGCTAATAAATTGCGCGGCGCAGTAGAGCCGTCGGAGTATAAACACGTAGTTTTGAGCTTGATTTTCTTAAAGTATGCGAGTGATAAGTATGAAGAACGCAAGCAAGAAATAATTGACGAAGGACATGCCGAGTTTGTAGATATTGTAGATTTCTACACAATGAAGAGCGTTTTTTATCTTCCTCCGGTTGCGCGATGGTCGTATATCATGGAGAATTCCAAGCAGAGCGATATTGCTCTCAAAATTGACAACGCATTGTTTACAATAGAGAGTAACAATCCAAATTTAAGGGGAGCTTTGCCTGATAATTATTATTCGAGACTTGCGCTCGATACTAATAAATTGGCGTCGTTGCTTGATGAAATAAATAATTTAGATATAACAAAAGACAAAGAACAAGACGTAATGGGTAGGGTGTACGAATACTTCCTGTCCAATTTTGCTCTGCAAGAGGGGAAAGGCAAGGGCGAATTCTATACTCCCAAGTGCATAGTTAACTTGATTGCCGAACTTATCGAACCATATAAGGGCAAGATTTATGATCCTTGTTGCGGTTCGGGCGGTATGTTTGTGCAATCGATGAAGTTTGTACAAGCTCACCACGGCAATACGCGAGATATTGCTGTATACGGTCAGGAAGCTACGAATACCACACTCAAACTTGCACGTATGAATTTGGCGATTCGTGGGATAAGTGCCAACTTGGGCAAAAAAGCGGTAAGCACATTTACCAATGATCAACACCCCGATGAGAAGTTTGATTACATAATGGCAAATCCTCCGTTTAATCAAAAGGATTGGCGTGGGGATAAAGAACTAACGAAAGATCCACGTTGGGATGGTTATGAAGTCCCGCCTACAAGCAACGCTAACTACGGTTGGATATTGCATATGGTTTCTCACTTGTCGCAAAACGGAGTTGCCGGATTTTTGCTTGCCAATGGCGCGCTTTCAGGCGAAGGAACGGAGCTTGCCATTCGCAAACAACTGATAGAAAATAAACTTGTCGAAGCAATTATTATATTGCCTCGCAATCTGTTTTATACGACTGATATTAGCGTTACACTTTGGATAATTAATCGCAACAAAAAAGCGAGAGAGATAACGCAGAATGGCGCGAAAAAGAATTATCGTGCGCGCGAAGACGAAATTTTATTTTTGGACTTGCGGCAAATGGGCTCGCCATTTGAGAAAAAGTATATCGAGCTTACAGATGGCGACCGTAAAAGGGTTGTAGATACATATCATGCTTGGCAAACACAAGAGTGGACCGAAAAAGATAATGTCCATGAATATTGCTATTCTGCTACAATACAGGAAGTTGCAGATAAAGGATATTCGCTTGTTCCGAGCAAGTACATTAAATTCGTGAACCGTGACGAGAATATCGACTACGATACCAAAATGAAGCAACTGCAAACAGAACTTACTGAACTATTGAAAGAAGAAGAGAAATCCAAAGCGGACTTGTTTGCCGTATTAAAGGACTTGGGCTATGAAATCAAATTGTAAAAAGCTCGGTCCGTATATAAGGCAGATAGACGAGCGCAATGTGGAAGATATACATTATGAATTGCTTGGCGTGTCTGTTGATAAATGCTTTATCAAATCTATTGCAAATACAGTTGGCACTGATTGGCGAGGTTATAAGAAAATTCGACGCGGACAGTTTTGCTATATTCCTGATACTTCTCGGCGTGGAGATAAGATTGGAATAGCATTGCAGTGCGATTATGATATTGCGCTTGTTTCACAAGCATATACAGTTTTTGAAATATCTAATACCGATACTTTATTGCCGGAATATCTTAATTTGTGGTTTAAGCGCCATGAGTTTGATAGGTATGCAAGATTTCATTCTCATGGAAGTGTACGAGAAATATTTGATTGGGAAGAAATGTGCAATATCGAGTTGCCTATCCCCGCAATAGACGAGCAAAGAAGAATCGTAAACGCTTATAACACGATCGAGCGTCGTATTGAACTTAAACGCAATATAAATGAAAACTTAGAGTCGCAAGCGCAAGCAATTTTTAAAGCGTACTTTGTTGATTTTTATTTTAACGATGGACAAATGCCATCGAATTGGAAGATTGCAACGATTGGGGATGTCGTTTCTGTTGCACGAGGAGCATCACCTCGTCCGATACAAAAATATATTAGCAGTAACGGCATGCCTTGGGTAAAAATTTCAGACGCTTCATCAAGTTTGACAAAATACTTGTTTACCACATCTGAATGCATTATAATGGAAGGTGTTTCCAGCAGTAGGATTGTAACGCCGGGCACTATGATAGTATCAAATAGTGCTTCACCTGGATTACCAATGATAGTGGAAATTACTGCATGTGTTCATGATGGGTGGCTCATAATCGACAACTATAATCATGTTACTAAAGAATTTATGTACTACTATTTTATTAGTGAGCGACAAAATTTAATTTCATCAAGCAATGGTAGTGTGTTTAATAATCTCAAAACTGATATAGTTAAAACACATCCGATTATAATACCTGATTATGAAACAATGTTGCTGGTAACTGATAGTTTTAAAAAGTTAAATAAGACTATTAAGAATAATGCCATTGAAATAAATGCATTGAATGATTTAAAAAATAATTTATTAAGACAAATTAATTCCTATTAAGACGCTAAATAATCTGTTAGATAACCAGTCTTTGAGTGGAAGTAGAATGAATGAAGTAGATTTTATCAACGCAAAAATGAATAGACAGAATGTGCAAATGCCGCAATTCTTGTACAAGTACAGGCCGTTTGATAGGTTTACTTTTGATATGCTTGATAATGCGTATGTATATCTTTGTCCTGCTGAAAGATTGGATGATCCAAGCGAATGTAAAGTCGATTTTACTGTCCAAGATTTTTATGACTTAAAGACAAATCGGTTGACATTTATGGGCGTGGAAATGATTTTGAGTTTTATCAAACCATATACAACCGAGAAGAATTTTCAATACATAAGAAGCATTGTAGCTCGTACGCTTATGCCGCAAGGAACTGTTAGAAGACATTTTTTATTAGATGCATCTTTTGAGATACAAGAGCTTGTGCCCGATGCCAATATTACTCCTGTTATAAATTGGCTTGGAAGCATACCTGACAAATTGAATGACCCGAACATAAGATATAAGTTTTTAGAACTGTTTTCTCTTGCGCACGATGCACGCAGGGATATGGGTATTTGTTCTTTGAGCGAATTGAATAATTCTGACCAAATGTGGCGTAACTATGCCGACGATTCAAAAGGATATTGTATTGAATACGATACACGAAACTACGAAAACTTGTATGCTCTTTATCCTGTTGTGTACCAAGACAACCGAGAAACGAATATTGTAAACAGCATTTTAAGTTCGTTTATCGGTGAGATGATTTTCGGTATGAGTTATGGTCAAATGGCGGCGGATAGATCGCAATTTGCACGATTGTTTTTAACAAAGGACTTATTTTGGTCGTATCAAAAAGAATGGCGCTTACTCGGCGACGCCAATCAAAAATTGTCTGCGCCGACGATAAATGCAATTTACTTGGGTAAGAATATGCCCGAACAGGACAAGCAGCAGATGATAGAATATTGTAAAAATCACAGCATTAATGTGGAGGAAAAAATATGAATGGAATAGTTTTAGAATTACAGCAAGAATTATTGTCGAAGGATTGCGACATTTTGAATGCTTTGAGAAAAGCGCATATTATTGCAACAAAATTGAAACTTTCTGAATTTGACTCTTGGATTCAGCAAGAATTAAATGGGTATAGCAGAGAAAGTGATGCCCCCGATTATAGACGTGTTCGTGGGGTTTTAAGAGCATTTAATCCTTATGTCGGTTGGATTCCCGCCATGATAGATAACTCGTCATTAGAAGAAACCATTTGTTTGCGAAAATTAATTGATCCTATAAGTTCCTTAATGGATTTATATGACAACTCTAATGATATACAGTTAGAATATACTGGAAGTATTCTTGCAGAATTGCATAAACTTTTTGATGCTCCTATTAAAATGCGTTATGTTTTGTTTGTTGGGTCGCATTGCATTAAAGAGATAATTGAACATATTAAAGATTCTCTTTTGCAATGGACGCTAAAACTAGAAGAGAACGAGATAGTTGGCGCAGATTTAAGTTTTACTACACAAGAAAAGGAAAAGGCGCAATCGTTACCCCAAACTATAAACAATTATTATGGACCAACTAATGTTATTGCTGCCTCTACGTCGAATACACAAATAGCCGTAGGTAATAACAATACTGTTACTTTTGATTATGGTAATGGAAAAAACGCTGTTGTTGAAATTAAGAAATCTATTGAGCAAGAAATAAAGACGAAAGAGGACAAAGATGAAGCTCTGGAGTTATTGAAAGAGGTTAATTCCAAAATAGCAAAAAAGAAAAAGCCAAGTATAATTAAATCCGCATTTGTGGCGTTAAAAGATTTTTTGATAAGTGTAGGTGCAGGGATAACAGTAGCGCTTATAGAGGCAAAGATGAATGGCTTATTTTAGAATCACTTTATGTTAGGAGATTCATTAAGGAATGAAGCTCAATTAGAATTATCCGTAACGGAGTTATTTCAAATGAAGAGTGCGAATATGTGCCCAGTGACATCATTTACGTGAAGTAATAGATGTTTTTATAAAAGCTCAGGAAATTCAATGTGAGTAAAATTTTTAAGAGGTACAAAGGATAATGTATATTAATTTAACGCGTCAAAGCGTTCCATCTCAAGAATATCGGGAACTATTAGGAACAGCGATATGTGTGTTCAATTCAAATAATGCTTTTGTTATAGAAAACATATTGCATACAAATCAAAAAGATTATAATTGGTATGACCTTATTGAAAAAGAATCTGGGCAATTAAAGAAAATCATTCAAGCAACTATATTGACGCGGACAAGCCGAGAGATTTTGGACTTATTTTCCGAATTAGTGGAGATGAGAAATAGAATTATTCACAGCTTTCTAATTACAGACAAAGATAATGAACAAAGGTTAGCGACGAAAACGAGAGTAAAAGACGGAAATAAACAATTTGTGATTACCGAAGAATATATAACGGAATTTATAAAAAAGAATGAAACACTTTGCTTGAAGTTACATGATTATAGAATTTCTTTGCGAAAAGCCAATTGAGAAAAGTTATAATACGAGTTAGGAGATTCACTAATGAATGAAGCTAAATTAGAATTATCCGTAATGGAGTTATTTCAAAACGAAGGGTACGAATATGTATCCGGCGACAGCATTTTGCGCGAAGTCACGGATGTGCTACTTCGGGACGATTTGCGTGCGTATCTTGCGACTAAATATGCGAAAGAGGGGATAACTCCTTCCGAAATCGAAAGTATTATTTTGAGTTTAGTCAGAGCTTCGCACGATCCGCTGTACGACGCGAATAAAGAGATGCTTACTAAAATGACAGAGGGCTTCATTTTTCGCCGTGAGGATAAGACAAAGAAGGACATTTTTATTCGGCTTATCGATTTTAAAAATAAAGACGCGAATATTTTTAAGATAGTCAATCAAGTGGAAATTCAAGGCGTGTCTCAACTTCGTATTCCCGATGCGGTTGTTTATATAAACGGCTTACCGGTAGTGGTGATTGAGTTTAAAAGCGCTACTAGAGAGAACGCCACGATATACAATGCCTACGAGCAGCTGACTGTGCGCTATACGCGAGATATTCCAGATTTGTTCAAGTACAATGCTTTTGTGGTAATTAGCGACGGGGTTAACAATAAGTACGGTTCACTATTTGCCGATTACGACTATTTTTATGCGTGGAGAAAGGTTGACGATGGAGTGAGCGAGGTTGACGGTATAAATTCGTTGTATTCGCTTGTTAAAGGGTTGTTCCGCAAGGACAGGCTGTTAGCAGTTATAAAAGACTTTATATATTTCCCCGATCAATCGCAAAAGGAATTAAAAGTGGTTTGCCGCTATCCGCAATATTTTGCGGCAACAAAGCTATTGGAAAATATAAAGCTTCACCAAAAGCCGCAAGGTGACGGTAAAGGCGGTACATATTTCGGTGCTACGGGTTGCGGCAAGAGTATTACAATGCTTTTTCTGACCCGTATGCTTATGCGGAGCGAGTATTTCAAGAGTCCGACGGTTGTTTTGATTACAGACAGAACTGATCTCGATACTCAGCTTTCCTCTACATTTTGCAATGCCAAAAAGTTTATCGGAGATAATACGGTTGAGAGTATTGAGTCGCGGGCAGACTTGCGCGAAAAATTACAGGGTAGAGCAAGCGGTGGCGTGTATTTAACGACTATACAAAAGTTTACAGAAGATATTCAGCTACTTTCAGATAGAACGAATATTATTTGTATTTCTGACGAGGCACATCGTTCGCAAGTAAATTTAGAACAGCAAGTGAAGGTAACTGATAAAGGCGTTCAGCGGCGTTATGGCTTTGCAAAATATTTGCACGATTCGTTACCGAATGCAACTTACGTCGGGTTTACGGGTACGCCTATCGACGCGACAATCGATGTGTTCGGCTCGGTGGTAGATAAATATACTATGACAGAATCTGTTAAGGATGGCATTACTGTCAATCTTGTTTATGAAGGCCGTGCGGCGAAAGTTACGCTTGATAAAAACAAGTTAGAGGAAATAGAAGCCTATTATGCGCAATGTGCGGAAGAAGGCTCAAACGAAAATCAGATAGAAGAAAGTAAAAAAGCAATGTCGCAGTTAGATGTCGTTCTCGGCGATCCAGACAGATTGGAAGCGATTGCAAATGATTTTGTTGCGCATTACGAAAAGCGTGTAAGCGAAGGTGCAACCGTTTGCGGCAAAGCTATGTTTGTGTGCGCTAACAGAGCAATAGCGTTTAGTTTATATGAAAAAATCAAGGCGATTCGTCCGCAGTGGACTGACGTGAGGGAAGCGGATGAGGGCGTTGATCTTACCGATAAAGAACGTAAAGAGATAAAACCAATTGCCAAAATGAATATGGTAATGACGCGCTCGAAAGATGATATTCCTGCATTGTGGAATCTTCTCGGTAATGATGATTACAAAAAGGAACTCGACAGACAATTTAAGAAAGTTAAGTCGAATTTCAAAATTGCAATTGTAGTGGATATGTGGCTTACAGGTTTTGATGTCCCCGAACTCGATACAATGTACATAGACAAGCCGGTGCAACAGCATACTCTTATTCAAACCATATCGCGCGTCAACCGTGTTTGCAAAGGCAAGGACAAAGGTCTTATCGTTGATTATATCGGTATTAAAAACAGTATGAATAAGGCATTGCGCATATACACCGATTACAAAGAAAATGATATAGAAGAAATAGGCAAGTCGGTTATTATAGTGCGTGATACGTTGGAAGTTTTGGATGCAATGTTTAAGACTTTCAATGTAAAGCCGTTTTTTGACGGTACTCCGTTGGAGCAACTTGATTGTCTTAATCACGCCGTTGAGTTTGTGCAACTGTCGAAAGAAATGGAAGATCGTTTTATGCAACTTGTAAAGCGGTTGAAAGATGCTTATAATTTGTGTAGCGGCGGCGATGAGCTTTCGGATGCCGAGCGCGATAAAATTCATTTCTATCTTGCCGTGCGTTCTGTACTATTTAAACTTACGAAAGGTGAAGCACCCGATACGGCGCAAATGAATAAGCGAGTTGCCAAACTCATAGAGGAAGCAATACAGGCGGAAGGTGTATCGGAAATTTTTACTGTAGAAAAAGACACGCCGCGGTTGGAGCAAGATATTTTCAGTGATGAGTACATTGAGCGGATTAACCGTATTCCAATGGTAAACACAAAGATTAAGTTACTACAGCGGCTTTTGAAACGCGCAATAGATGACTATAAGAGAATAAACCGGATAAAAGGCATTGATTTTACTGAAAGGATGAATGCCATAGTGGAATTGTACAATGCTCGTCGTAGAGATAAGGCATTTGCAAACGAAGTGCTTGACGATGTTGCTGAACAACTGACCAAATTATTGAAAGAACTCGGCAACGATAAGCTTTCTTTTGAGGCGCTGAATATCTCATTTGAAGAAAAAGCGTTCTTCGATATTCTGGAGATAATAGCAAAGAAATACAACTTCTATGACGAGTACATAGAAAAGTACGGTAATGAAAGCTTGCTAAAACTTGCAAAAGAGATTAAAACGATAGTAGACGATAAGGCAAAATATGCAGCTTGGTCGGCAAGGGACGACATAAAAGCAGAACTTAAAGTGAACATCATTTTGAAGCTTGCCGAGTATCATTATCCGCCTGTTACAGTGGATGAGGTATATAAAGAGGTTCTGGCACAGGCGGAAAATTTCAGAAAGTATTCAGAATAAATTTACAATGAATTATTCAGTGAACATTGCAAAAGCTTTGAGAAATGTTTATATTTGTATTAAATTAGAACGATATTTGTTTGGTAACGATTGTGGATATTAAGAAAAAGAGAAAGCATAGAAAGCATACGGTAAATGATTTCTATTGCGGAAATAAACGCCATAAGGAAAAGTATGGTTTTATTGAGATAGAAAATCCGGAGTATTACAAGAAGGGCAACAGATATGATTACGTTGGTCCGGAATTTTTAATGCGTAAGCCGACACCGGAAGAACGAAAAGAGATAATCGTAAACTACATCATAGCGCATAACGGCAAATATATAGATATGTTTGCACTTGCTGAAAAACTTTGCATATCAGATCGTTTAATGCAGATGACATTAAAGAGTTTAAGAGAAGAAGGGATTATAGAAGTAATACATACTTTTAGCGATACTGGCAAGCAACTTCAAAATAGATACAGATATATTGGTGCGCCGTGTGAAAGTTACGGAGCAGGATTAAGTTTGGATATGCTTTATGATACTGAAAACAGAGCGGGGTTTAGAGCTTGGGATTGGGAAGATTTTAAGTTCAATAATGACGGATCTTGGTATGCTTTATATGGTTTGGATGGTTGTAAAATAGAGCGCAGGAAACTAAGGAGAAAATACCTTGAACGAGTAAATGTAGATGAATCTTACGGCGTGAAAAATGCAAAATATTTTGTTTTACGATATTGTCATTGGATAGAGAATAAAGAAGATGTACCAATTCCGCCAGAACATATTAAAATAAATCATACAACAGGAGAGACGTATGATGGTCGTCCCGGAAGTTTATCTGCTGACGGCACAAAGAAGTTTGAGCTTGAACCTTTAGATAATATATTTGCCTTTGCACTGTTCGGTACGTTTTTTGCGGCAGAGTATAATGGCGTGAAAGATAATCCGCAAATACATTTGTTTGATCCGAGAATAGACGAAGATTATATTACGTTTACTTATTGGGGAGATAACGTATTGCATTTGGCTTGGGATACTGATGACGGTAGAGAAAAACATTTGCAACTGGTAGGTGAATTTACAAGCAAATAAATATATTAAAGATAGGCTATGTGAGCCGTGCGATCTATTTCGTGCGGCTCATATTTTGCAAAAAATTTTTTATAAAAATTTTAGAAAAGTAGGGGCGAAATTTAGCGTTAGTAAGTGTAAGGCTTTTTATCATGCCATAAAGGAGGTGATGCGTATGCGCTAGAAATAGACTTGCAAGCGGTCTTTAAATGCTTGCAAACAATGGAAATAACGGAGGAATAATGGAACAAAAACAATTAAAGCAATTTACTTTTTATGATTTGTATTGGGATTTGATTCGGCAATCGGACGACGCTTCAGCAGGGAGAATGGTGCGGAATATCTGTCAGTATATGTTGACGAATGAAGAAGTGGCAGAGTCGCAGGACGATAAAGAAAGCTTCTTTTGGAGTAATATCGTAGACTTGTTGGAAGAAGATAAGCAAATCGAATTGAGCGGCAAGCAGCCGAAAAATCTTAACAGTAAAATGCGGCACTTTACGTTTGTGGATACATACTACAAGGCAATTAAACTTATGAACGAAGCGGAGAGCGGACAGTATGTTAAGGCAATTTGTGAGTATATGTTTGACGGCACGGAGAGGAAATTGAAATCGCCTGTGGATGCATACTTCGCACTTGCTAAACGGAAATTGGAACTATCGAGAAAGAGAAAGCAAATAGGTTCGATAGGTGGCAAACGTGAACGCGTAAAGATAACAAATGAACAAGTGAGAAACATTACAGACAATGCTGAATACGGCATATCGTTCGAAGAATTTATGGGACTGCATCCGAACATTCAAAACGATTTGTATGCTTCGAATAAGCAACTTTTGGACAAGGTAGATTGGGCGTGTTTGGATATTGGAATGGATAGACATCCGGAATATAACAGGTGCAGTAGCTTGTATCGATTATTGACCCACTATAAGGAAATCGTTGGGGATATTTAATGGTAGCAAAGATGGAGCAAAGTGTGGCAGGTTTCTTGAAAAAAGTAAGCAGGATAAGGAAAGTGGGCAAAAAGCCCATTTCGAACTTTGGAAAAGCGGGAAACCCGCTTTCCGTTTAACAACAAATAATTTAAATAGGAGAAATAAAAATGAAAAGAAAACAAACAAAAAAAGCAGTAGACCGTCATATCAGAATAACGGACATTGATATGTTGGAACAGATAGACGAAATAATGGAAGATCCGGAATACAAGAGTTTTAGCAAAGTCATCAATGACGCATTGTTTTACGGTTTGCCGATTTTGCGTAACAAGCTGTACGGAGAGGTTACGCTGGATGACGAACAGCCCGCGCCGCAGAGACCGCAAATAAATGGCAGTAGGTTAGATGACGAGTTGTTCGATACTATCGTCAAACTGATGAAAGAGACCGTGCTTAACGTAACGATTAACAAGTCAATATTATCGTCGGTATACCACGATTTAGGACGAGTAAACAAAGTTTTGCAGCTTGATAACGATCTATACGAGAAAGGACTAATGAGCGATACGCCGGACTATCTTTACGAATACGAATTGGAAGGGTTGAAAAAATTACGCCGGTAATTCCCAAAAGTACTTGACTTGCATATAAGCTTCTGCTAAAATATACCAAATCGTATATATACGACAAATATATTTTACGGAGGTAAGTATGGAAAAGGTAGATAGGTCTATAAAAGACAAACGCTACGAAGAAAAGCACAAAGTTGAGAGAAAGGCAAAGTGCATGGTATGGGGAACGAGCGTGCCGAGAGAGAAAGCCGAACAAATAAATGAGTTTTTGAATAGATACGGCTATACAAAGGTACAGTTAATCGAGGCGGGTTACAAAGCGTTATTAGACGATGCCGCCGAACAAGATTTATCCCTTGCTAAGATAGTAGACGGTTATGATGACTTTTTCGGTTTTGAGAAGGTTGATAAAAAGAAAACCGAATAACTAAAATCTTATAAACGAGGAGGAACACGCTATGAAAAGAGGACATAGTATTCAGAGCTATAAGGGTGATAAGTAATTACCCGAATAAGGACATTTGAAAGAACAAAACACGTTACAAGCGGACAATTCCGTTATGCTACTGCTTGAATCGCTGAAAAAACAAAACGAGCTATACGAGCGAATTCTGTTGGGGGTGGTTCCGCAGACCAAAACAAGTAAGGTTAAAGAGAATCGTCGGAATGTGCTGAAATTCACAAAAAAGGAGATTTCAAATATGCCGACATCATTTAGAAACGTCTTTGCGGTGAACGATTTGATCGTACACTACCGTTTGAGAAAAGACGGTGTTTACGAAGCGAGATTTCACAGACAAGGAATTGATATCGAAGTTTCGTCCAAAGACTTAACAATGCTCAAAAAGAAATTTGTCGATAAGCTTAACGGCAAAGATGATAGCCGTAAGCCTAAGAAGGCAGACAAGAGCAAAAAGACATTCGCGGAATATGCCGACGAATGGCTGAACATTAAAAGAGTTACAACCAAGCAATCGACCTATAAGGAATATGTTCGTATGATTAATCACGACATATTACCGGTATTCGGGGAAACATTGGCGACCGAGATTGACCGAAGCGATTTGCAGAACTTTTTGCTGACCTACGTTGACAAAGGTGTTTTGCGAACTGCGCACAAACTGTTCTTGGTTCTTAGGTGTATCTTCGATATGATTGCGGACGATTACAACATTCCAACGCCCATGAAAAAGGTGGTCGTTCCAAACTACCAATGCAAGAAAGGCTCGGCGTTTACGTATGAAGAGGAACGGAAGCTTGTTAACTATTGTCTCTCAAACCTCAAAAAAGACGCATCGCACGCCTTAATTGTACTTTTGTATTCTGGAATGCGTCGAAGCGAATTAGCCTCTTTAAACGTAATTGACAACGTTTGGATTGAATGCGAGACGAGTAAAGAACGCATGGGTAAGGATATTGTAAAGCGTAGAATCCCGTTTACGCCAATGATGAAGCGCGTGCTTTCGTACGTTGACTTTGAAAAGGCGAAGAGGGTAAACCTTAACACATTGCATACTACGGTTAAGCGGTTATTTCCAAATCACCACTTGCATGAACTGCGGTACACGTTTATCACGCGCTGTAAAGAATGTGGTGTCCACGGTGAATTGGTAATGCTGTGGGACGGTCACGAAGAGGATAGGAGTATACATTCTTCGCGCATAGACCGAGGTTATACTGACTTCTCGGATGCGTTTCAGCTTAAAGAAGCAGCGAAGGTGGACTATCTTAAATGGGACTTTAATGACACAACGGACTAATAGAAAGTCGTAAAATTGCCCCAAAAGACTACGGACAATTCCCAAAAGATTCCCAAAACCCCTCCCAAAATCGGTAAGTCAGTCATTTTTTCAGACATTTGTATGAAAAAGAAAAACCATATGTTGTGTTCACTGTTTATGAATTACAACATATGGTAGGCTGGCAGGGGTAGAAAGATTCGAACTTTCGGAATGACGGAGTCAGAGTAAATGGCAATCGCTTACTCGAAAAAAATTCAACAAATATATTTATTTGTTTGTTTCGAAATACTCGATAAATGCCGGTTCGCTTTTTAATTCTTTTATCGCGATTTCGCGCGTGTCGAAGAATGAGGAGCGGGGAGAGTGCTGCGGTTGCCAGTATGGTGTATTAGGTCGTCCCATTTCGTCAAAAGGCTCGTCGTCGGTCATTAATTCCTCGTATATATAATAGAAATAACCCTCGTCGGCGCGCAGTAAAACGTATCGTTTGGTTTTATCAAACGAGTAGAAAACGTCGATTACTTCGTCGACGAACTGTTCGTCGTTGATTATATGGGAATTATTATTTAGCTTCTGATCAGACATTTTATCGAAAAAAGTTTTTTATTACAAAACCCGCTGCTTATGCAACGGGTTTTATTGGTGCCGGTGATCGGAGTCGAACCGATACGGGTTATTAGCCCACCGGATTTTGAGTCCGGCGCGTCTGCCAATTCCACCACACCGGCAGGTGCATAAATGATTTTACTATATATAAAAGAAAAAGTCAAGCGTTTTCCGTATAACCGTACAAAAAACAAGGAAGTGTCAGGCAACTTTATAGAATTAACGAATACCTTATAATAGGAAAAAGCAACGCCGTGCTTGGCGTTGCTTATATCTTACTATTCAATCAAACGGTTTATATTCGTGATGGCTTATCGCGTCGTCGTGGTTAAGGTCGTACAAAAGCTCTTGCGCTACCTCTAACTGAATGAGGTTTGCGTTGGTCTCGTTCATGCCGAGCATCCCCATCGAGCCGTTTATCATGAGCGCTTCATACATTATTGCGTTGTCCTCGGCGGTTTCGAGCTTTGCTTCGCGTTCGTCCTCGATTTCCGTCGCTTCTCTTATCGTTTCTCTGTAATCGTGTTGTTCCATGCTTTTAGTGTGCCGCAAAACAACAAAATTATACAGACTTATTCTAATTATATATAGACGTCATGCGCTTGATTTCTTCGCGTATCGTATCGGCTAGGTCTGTCGGGGCGAGTATTTTTATAGACGAACCGTAGGAAAGCAGGCGTTTAAGCAACGCGTCGGTCATAGGCACTTCGGCGCGCGCGACTAGCTTCGTTCCGCGTTCGGTCACGGCGCCCATGCCCAGCCAGTCGACAATGCTCTCGCTGACGGCGGGGTAGAACTCGAATTCGAGATCGATATAGACTTCGTTATAGTATTCGAGTTCGAGTTTTTCCACGAGCTTGCTTTCACATTTGGAAAACCTTTTGCTCGTCATGCGCAGATCGCTTATGCGCGACAGTCGAAAAAGCCGAAAGTCGCCCCGAAGCCTGCACATGGCGTAAACATACCACGCGCCAGACTTGAACACGAGCGTATACGGCTCGATAGTGCGGTAGGATATATAGCCGCGTCCGTCGGTATATTTTATTTCTACTGCGCGTGTAAGCTCGATCGCCTGTGAAAGAGTTTTGATCCTCGGTCGAAGGCTTTCCGCTTGCTCGTAATCGCAGTCGATATACAGCCCGTCCTGTTTGATTACGAAATTGTCCTGTTCGCGCCGCTTG
Organism: Clostridiales bacterium; assembly: GCA_014799665.1. Taxonomy (NCBI): domain Bacteria; kingdom Bacillati; phylum Bacillota; class Clostridia; order Eubacteriales; species Clostridiales bacterium. The sequence continues at coordinate 16,345 of JAAVHP010000006.1, read as the reverse complement.
TCCACGGCATCGAGCTTTTCGATAAGCGCCGCGTTGACTTTGTCGCCGTATTGCTCGGCGGTGCGGGCGAGCGCGTCTTTGATCCTGCCTGTTTCGGCTTCTGTCAATATCGTCTTGTCGAGCATATAGTCGTCGGCGAGCATTACGCCTCCGCCCCGACCGGGGATAGAAGTAATTGGAATGCCCGCGTCCTGCAAAACAAGCAAATACCTCGACACCGTTCTTACGTCGATATCGAAGCGTTCGGCAAGGTAACTCCTGGACACCTTGCGCTTGTTCAGCAGTATCATTAGGATAGAGAAGATAGTAGACTGTTGCATTACCGATATTATAACATTAAAAGTTGTAGCTAACGCTACTTGCGGCTGTCGCCGCCGGTTTACTCCGTAAAACAACTTTTTGTTGAAATGCAGCGCGAATTTGCCATTGCGAGCAAGCAAATTCACTTGTATTATAGTTCAAAATCCGCGAACTGTCAAGACGATAGTTTAAAGCAAATAAAATCCGTGCAAGAGGACCTTACACGGATGGCGTTACTGTATGAAAATATAGACTAATATATATTAGTCGTTCTCTTGTTTTTTTGCGGTACGCAAGCAACGGGTGCAAACATATTCGTGCGACACCTTGCCGTCAACTTCGGTTGTAACTTTATGGACGTTGGCGTTGAAAGTACGCTTTGTCTTTTTGTGGGAGTGGCTGACATTGTTGCCCGACACTTTACCTTTACCGCAAACCGAACATACTTTACTCATGTGTTTTGACCTCCTAACGCGGCTCTAACGAATTTTTCTATACCAATATACCACTTTTTTGCTCGTTTTGCAACCGAAATAGGGTACTTTTTTACTAAAATTTACAAAAATATGGGTAAAACTGTTGCAATATTATTTTAAATCGGTTAAAATATATGAGTGCGGTACATATACTTAACTGTTTTGGAGCGAACATGAGCGTCCATACTTCCAATGCTTACGGCAGAATAACGGTAACGGAGGACTCGATAGCACAGGTTGCTGCCGATACCGCTTTGGACTGCTACGGGATAGTAGACCTCGTATCCAAAACCTTTTCCGATAATTTGTCGGACCTGTTCAAACGCAAACGATTATCACGTGGAGTAAACGTCTTCACGAACGGGGACCGAATTTTTATTGATTTATACGTCATTATTAAATACGGTCTGTCGATCGAAGCCGTTGCCGGCTCGCTCAAAAAAGCGGTCAAGTACCGAGTGGAGCGGTTCTCGGGAATGGTGGTAGATACCATTAACGTCCACGTAGTTGGAATTAAGGTATAGTACCTGCTTGGAGCTTCCGTATAATATAATAAAGAAAAAGCGCGGAAGTTCCCGATTGGAGGAACAATATGCAAAAAACAATCAACGGCGCTACGTTTCGCAAAATGATCCTCAACGGCGCGAAGCTGTTGGACGCGAACAAGGCGCACGTAAACGAACTTAATGTTTTCCCGGTGCCTGACGGCGATACCGGAACAAATATGTCAATGACCATGTTATCCGCTTCTCGCGAGGTAGCAGGTTGCTCGACAAACAATATGCCCGAACTGTGCGACGCAGTCGCCAAAGGCGCGCTCCGCGGTGCGCGAGGCAATTCGGGCGTTATTCTCAGCCAAATACTCAAAGGCATGACCTCGGTGCTGTCGCAGAGCAGCGAGCTGTCCGCCAAAACGTTTGCCAAAGCCTTTGCGGCAGGTACGGAAATTGCTTACAAGGCGGTTACCAAACCGAAAGAAGGCACTATACTTACAGTCGTTCGCGCTATTTCGGAAGCTGCCGAGAAAGCGGCTAAAAAGAACGTCGAGCTTAAAGATTTCTTCGAAGCTGTTATCACGGCGGGCGAGGAAATGTTAAAGCAAACCCCCGAAATGCTCCCCGTTCTCAAAAAAGCGGGCGTAGTCGACGCGGGCGGCAGAGGACTTTTGATACTTTTACAGGGCTTCCTCAACATCCTTTTAGGTCAGGAAGAGGACTACTCGATAGAATTCGACGACTCGTACAAGGCGGGATCTTCGGACAGTCCGTACGACGAGCAGGCGCATTTCAACTATAACGACCTTGCGGAAATCGAGTTTGCGTACTGCACCGAGTTCTTCATCGTCAATCTTTATAAAAAGACAACCGAGGCGGATATCGACTTGTTCAGAGAAAAACTCATGAACATAGGCGACTGTGTGCTCGTAATCGGCGATCTTTCCATGGTCAAGGTTCACGTCCACTCCAACGCGCCCGGTCAGGTTCTTACTTATGCGCTTGAATTGGGCGAGCTCGATCATCTTAAAATCGAGAACATGCTCCAACAAAACCGCGAGCTTAAAAACAAACAGCAGGAAGATCTTAAACCGTTCGGTCTCGTATCGGTATGTGCGGGCGACGGTCTTACCGCGATATTCAAGGATCTACTTGTTGATAACGTTATAGAGGGCGGTCAAACCATGAACCCGTCAGCGGACGATATCGCAAAAGCGTGCGACGCGGTCGCCGCCAAGGATATCTTCGTTTTCCCCAATAACAAGAATATCGTGCTTGCCGCCAACCAAGCCAAGGCGCTCAGCAAACGCACTATTCACGTTATACCCACGTCCAATATCCCTCAGGGGCTTTCGGCGGTTCTTGCCTTCAATCCCGAGGATACGGTGGACGGCAACCTAAAAAATATGAACGACGCGCTCGGCGGAGTGCGCTCGGGCTCGGTCACTTATGCGGTTCGTAGCACCCAGATCGGCAATTTTGACCTCAAAGAAGGCGATATTATCGGTATGGACGCCAAGGATATCGTTGCTAAGGGCGACAGCGTAAGCCGCGTTACCGAGCAGCTTATTGATAAAATGATGGACGACGACGTCAGCTGTATATCGTTGTACTTCGGTAACGACGTAAAAGAGGACGATGCCAACGCGATAGCTGCCGATCTGACCAAAAAGTATCGTATGTGCGACGTAGACGTACATTACGGCGGTCAACCGCTTTACTACTTTATAGTTTCTCTCGAATAGTATATATGCCGTACCGAGCAATCGTTCGGTACGGCTATTATTGTAATTTTGGAGCTTGCCGAGATAAAGGGAATAGGCGCTAAGCGACTGCAAGCGCTTAATGAGATGGGTATTTATACACCGTCCGATTTGTTGTTGCGTTTTCCCGACAAGTACATACGCGCCGACGCGTTGCTTGACCGCAACATGCGTGACGGCGAGCTTATTTCGTTTCTCGGCGAGGTTGCCGTGCCTGCTAAGCGCGCTTTTATTCGGCGCGGATTGAACGTAGTAAACTGCACAGTAAGTAATAACGGAATAAATGTGCGTTGTTCGTGGTTCAATCAGCCGTTTGCGGCACGAAACCTCAATATCGGTGATAAGGTTTACGTTATAGGCAAGGCTAAACGGTTCAAGTCTTCGGTTCAAATCACAAATCCTATGTTTTTAGCGCCGCAAGCGGGTGACGGCGATATAATTCCCGTATATAAAACGGCTATTCCGTCGCGGACTTTCGCCGGCGCAGTGACAACCGCGCTCGAAAACGTGACTGTGAACAGCTTTATTCCCAAATCCGTAGCGCAAAAATTCGATCTCATGCCGCTCCAACAGGTGTTGAGAAGCGTTCACGCGCCCAAAACTACGGAAGAACTCGAAAAAGCCAGGCGTTCGGTCGCAATAGAAAATATGTGCTATGTCATAACCTCGTACCGCTTGTTAAAGGACGATAAGCGGTCGTACGGTTATTCGGCGACCGATAAGGATATTAATGATTTCATAACAAGTTTACCTTACGAATTGACCGAAGGACAGGATAAAGCGTGGCGCGAAATAATATCCTCGCTTAGGTCGGACAAGCTCGTAAATATGCTCGTTCAGGGCGAAGTCGGGTGCGGAAAGACGGTAATTGCGCTACTTGCAATGTATTTTTCGGCTAAAAGCGGATATCAGTCCGCATTAATGGCGCCCACCGAAGTGCTCGCGCGGCAGCATTATGCTACAATGATCAAAATTTTGGAGCCGCTCGGCGTTAAGGTTCAATTGCTTTGCTCGTCAATGACTGCACGGCAAAAGGAAGCCGCGCTATTTAATATAAAATACGGTGCGGCGAGCTGTATCGTCGGTACGCAGTCGCTCATAGGTGAAGTTACCGAGTACGGCAATCTTAAACTCGTAATAGTCGACGAACAGCAGCGATTCGGCGTAAACCAGCGCGCTAAGCTCGAAAGCAAGGGGCAAAACACCGACGTTATCGTAATGACGGCGACGCCAATTCCGCGCACGCTCGCACTGTCGCTGTACGGTGAGCTTCAACAAATCGAAATCCGCTCAATGCCGTCCAATAGATCGACCGTACATACTTCGATCGTACCGCCTGAAAAGATACAAAAAATGTACCAATACATAGCAGGCAAGGCGGCGGTAGACGAGCGCACGTACGTGATCTGTCCGAGGATAGAAGGCGGCGACGACGAGCTTACGGGTGTGGAAGAAATTTATAAGAAATTTAAAAATTCGAGCATTTCGGAGTTTGTCGGGTGCATACACGGCAAGATGAAAGACGCGGATAAAAATGAAGTCATGTCGGCGTTCAAGACGGGTGAGATCAAAGTGCTCGTTTCAACGACGGTTGTAGAAGTCGGTATCGACGTGCCCGAGGCGACGACGGTAGTCGTATTCGACGCCGAGCGGTTCGGGCTGTCGCAGTTGCACCAAATACGCGGACGCGTGGGGCGCGGCACGAAAGAGTCCTATTGTTTTTTGGTGAGCGAGCACGGCACGCCCGAAAGCGACGCGCGGCTCAAAGAGTTTTGCACTATGACCGACGGGTTTTCGGTGTCCGAGCTCGACTTTAAACTGCGCGGCGCGGGTGATTTCGTGGGACTCAGACAGCACGGCACGGGCAGTTTGGAAATCGACGGCAGGGTAATCGAGCGGGCGCGCATGCTGTCCGACGCGCTTATAGCCGACGGGAGCGTTTCCGAGCAAATCATTAATTCGCTTAAAAGCCCCGAATTTATTAAATCCGTTACTATGAACTAATGAATACGCCCATAAATTTCAGAGCTTTTTTAATAGTAGCGTTATCGGTGACGGCGGCGGTGTTTTGCGTATATGCGTACGCGTTCAGCCGTGCTGTCGGCATTGTTTTGGGTTGTATTTTGCTGTGCGCGATTTGTGCCGAGCTTGCGGTATCTATATTGAAATTCCGCCGCGAAAAGGTCAGGCTTCGCGTTGTTTTGGCGTTCGCGCTTGCACTCATAGCAAGTACGAGCGCGTTTTCGGTCGGTTGCGCCAATATAAACGCGTGGGCGCGTTCTCAAGAACAGGGCGGAAGTCAAGCTGTTATCGGCAGGGTGTGCTATGTCGACGTAAGGTCGGGCGAGTACCGCGTGGACTTAGACGAGCTTACGCTCGGCGGCACAAAGGCGGACGGCGTTTTGCGGCTAAGCTTCGATCCCGATATTTCGGCGATCGCCGAATCGATAACGATGGGCGATAGGATAGCGTTCGGCGCAAACGTTAAGATCAATGAGCTTTACGAGGACGGTGAGATAAACGGTTCCGCGTATCGCTCCGACATAAGATACTATGCGACGATCACCGATGATAACGTATCGATCATGCGCGGCAATCCCAAACCACTCGAAAGGTTTTTGCAGGCGTTGCACGGCTTATATCTTGACAATATGGGTGAAAAGTATGGAAATATCGCGTTTTCCATGATTACGGGCGATAAACATTCGCTCGATGGCGATATTACCGATTACTTTTCGGCGGCAGGCCTCGGGCATATCATGGCGGTATCGGGCTTGCATATAGGATTCTTGACGATAGTTCTTAACCTCGTTTTATGCAAAGTCGGTAAGAAAATTCGACTGCCGATAATAGGCGCGGTACTTTTGGCGTACACGGTAATGGCTGATTTTTCTCCGTCGGTCGTGCGGGCCGTAGTAATGGCGTTTGCGTCGAGCGTCGCGCTGATAGTAGGTGGACGGCACGATATTTTGTCGTCGCTCTTGTGCGCGTTCTCGCTTATTCTGGCGGTAAAACCGCTGTACTTGTTCGAAGCCGGGTTTTTGCTCAGCTTCGGCGCGATATTGGGTATAGCCATGTTTGCCAATATGATAGGGCGTGCGTTGAGAAGGCACGGCGCGAACAACAAGGTGTCAAGCGCGATAAGCGCGTCGGTATCGGTGTCTGTGGGAATACTTCCCGCCGAAGTGTATTTCTTCAATCAATTCCAATTGACGGCGGTGCTTGCGAACATGATATTACTGCCGTACGTTTCGGTCGTTTTCATATCGATATTCGTGCTAACGCCCATTGCCGCTATACCGGGTTGTGGCGCAGTTCTTATAGCGTGCAAGTATCTTCTTATACCGCTCGACTATATTTCATTCGGTTTAGCTCAGATCCCTTACGGTGTTTTGTATATTAAATCGCGTGCCGCCGTATTCGCGTGCTATCCCGTAATGTTCGGCGCGAGCGACTTCTTTATGCTCAAAAAGGGTAAAGCCGCGTCGATTATTTACGCGGCTGTCGTTTGCATTGCTATAATAGCGGTGTGTGCGGTTTAGCTACCTTGCGGCTTGGACTTCGGGCAGGTCCGCTGTCTGCCTTGAAAGGATGATCGTTTTGCAATTGTCGTAGACGAGTAGCTTGCCCTGATCGAGCCGTTCGGCGTATAGCGCGTCGGCAACGTATACGTTATGCGCGGTAGGATCAATAGGCTCGTCGTAGAACAGGGTTATATTGCGGCGACTCGAATACCAATGCCCGTAGTGGTCGGAAGTAACGCCGTTAGCCGTGGCGACAAGAGTAAACGTATTGTCGGAATTGAGCACTAGCTCGTAGCTTAGCGTATCGTCCTGTTCTTCGCCAAACGGTGTGTGAACGTATTCGACGGTGTACGTGCCGAAAATATCGGGCTCGAAATGTCGCCGCACGCCGTAAATAGGCGAGCGAAGCATACGTTTGCCGAAAAATTCGTGTAAGTCTGTTCCGTCGATTTTTATTTCTATTTCGGTCATGTTTCCGTCGCCCGACTCTTCGGCTTGCTGTACGGACCGCGTGGTTTGCGACGGAGCGGGCGATTCGATATCGACCGCTTTGGGCGTGGGCTTTCCGCAAGCGGCGAGCGAAGTCGCGGTAACGGCGGATAAAGCGAGCATGGCGATTAACTTTTTCATGGTGAACACCTCCAAACGAGAAGATTGCGTCTTGTAAAGGTAGTGTTTTGCTCGCATTGAACTTTTATGCAAGAGAGTCGAATTTTTCTTATGTTCACTGGAATTACGAAAAATAATGGCGTTAAGAAGTTAATAACGCTGCGAAATTAATTGGGTGTAAACAAAAACGAATAAATCAAGTAAACACACAACATTAAAAAACGAAAATTTGAAAAAAGAGCGTGAAATCAATTGTAATAATCTTCTAAATATGATAAAATATTCGTATATATCAAAAATTCGGAGCCGTAATGAGTAACGAAGAACAAACAATAGAAAAGGCGGAAAATACCGTTCCGCAAACGGACGCGCCCGAGCAAACTCAGGGCGATAATTCCGTCGCACAACAATCGGTCGAACAGCCCGTCGAAGCGCAAGCGCAACAGGCGGACTCGACTCCCGAACCGAACTCGGAACCCGAGAGCGAAAAAACCGACGAAGCAACGCAGGAAACGCAAGAGTCCGCGCAGTCCGGCGAAGCCGAGAAGGTCACGCCGAAGGAAGAAGCCGATACTCCTACCGAGGACAAGTCGGACAAGCCCAATGACGCTCAAAAACCCGCCAAAAAGGCGAGTAAGAAGTCGGACGGCGGCAAGATCGACCTCGGCAGTAACAAGCTTTTCAAAGCCTTGTACTATCCGATTTTGGCAGTGTTCGTCGCGCTTATGTTCATATTCTCGGTTATCGACGGTAGTTACGGGTATAGCCCCAACGCCTACGACGCAGAGTACTACGCCAACGTAAACGCGAGTATAGCGTACCTTGCCGAAAACCCGCGCTCCGCAATGAGTCAGTCAAGCACGGGCAATAACGCCATTGGCATCACTGCCGCGCGCGACCATATTGTGGACACGCTCACTTCGGGCGGGTTCAACGAAAAGCCCGAGCAAAAGACGGACGACGATCTCGACGAGGTCGACGGCGAAATCACCACCGACACCGAGTGGTACGTCAACGACGCCAACGTGTACCTTCCCACGGTCACTACTCAAACATCCACGCTCACTGCGGCCCTTCAACAAAACATGGGTTTGAGCGACTACCTTGTAGGTACGGAGATCACCAATATTATCGCCGCTATTCCTTGCAATAAGGATAACGCGGGCGCAATAATAATTACCGTGCGTTACGACAGCCGTCCCGACAGCACGGGCGCGGGCGCAAACGCCGCGTTCGTCGCTAACGTACTTCATACGCTAAATCTATACGTCAAGAACCAAACGTCGTTCGAGAACGACGTTGTGGTCGTGTTTACCGAGGACCTCGACAACTCGTACGGCGCAAACGCGTTCTTCGACGCGTTCAAAGGTCTTAACGACGTAGTGTCGCGCGCCAAGGCGGGTATCTCGCTCGAAGCGTACGGCAATGCCGGCACGCTCGCTCTTACCGCGTATAACACCGCAGGCTACGATTATATCAGCGCATATACGGGCGTATCGGGCTCCGTACTCAATTCGTCGGTAGTATCCGCTTCGCTTCCGTCGGCGCTCGTAAACGAGGGGGCAGTGACCGCGTTCGGCGATATCCCCGCCGTTCAGGTCGCAGTACTCGGCGGGCTCGATAAAGCCGAAAGTATGCTCGACAGTGCGGACAACCTTTCCCAAGCGATCGTCCGTCAGCAGGCTCAGTTCGTAAAAGATTATATTGATAGCTTCGGCAATACAAGCAAATCGTTCTCGTCTGAGCCCGACGGCAATATGGTCGTGTTCTCGTATTTGGACGGCGGCTCGATCACGTATAATTCGATCGCTGCGTATGTTATCGGCGCAGTGATCATACTCATGATAGCCGGCGCGATTGCGAGCATGATAGTCAAAAAGACCTTCTCGGTCAAGCGTATGTTCATCGCTATGGGCGTACAACTCCTTACCGTGATCGCAACGCTCGCTTGCTTGGTGGCCTCGTACTTTGTAGTAACGCTCATGCTCACGGGCTTCGGCGTACTGCCCATTCACGCGATAGCGAATATCCGTTACTTTAATGCGGGAATACTCATCGCCGCAATGATAATAACGCTTGCCGCGTCGTTCGGATTCACTACGCTGTTCAAGAAACTGTTAAAAGTAACTTCGTCCGATACCGTGCGCGGCACGGCTATGCTGTTCGGCATAACGGGCGCGGTAATGAGCTTCGCTTGCCCCGCGTACTCGTTCTTAACGAGCTGGCTCGGCATACTCATGCTTGTCGTGCTTATCGTATCGGCGCTCACTCACAAGCAATTTAAAGCCAAGTTCGGCATAGGCATGGATAGGCTGTATCTCTACGCTATACCCGTCGCGATCTGCCTTCCCATTATAATGAGCTCGGTGGTTATGACCGCTTCGCTTCTTCCGCTCGCGCTCATGCCCGTGCTCATGACTCTGTTTACGGGTATGCTCGGTGTTGCGGTGCCGTATCTCGACCGCACGCAGGTGCTGCTCGACAAGGTCGCCAAAAAGCTTCCCAAGCGCACCGTGCGCGTCGAACGCGTCGTGACCGAACAGGTCGAGGACCGTGCCAAGAAAGGCAAGTTCACCGAAAAAACTTATAAACGCGTCGAGAAGGAAAAAGTAGCGATAGGCTATAAGAACTACTTCGGTATAAGCGTGCTTGCCGTGCTCGGTATAGTCGTAGCGCTGTTCTCGGGCGGCTTCGGCGTAAGCTTCGGCAAGAGCATTACGGGCTATCACGACTATCAGAACGCTATATATAACGACGCTATCGTATACGAATGGTCCAAGGACGAAAGCGGCACGACCACGCAGAGCATAGTCGTAGAAGACCTCATGGCGTACAAGTTTATCCGCTACTCGCTGAACGACCTAAAATACGAGGGCGGCAGATATGTAAAGACTGTCAATTACTCGACGGTCGTCACCAACGAGCCCAATATCACTCGCGACGCTTCGGGCGATAACGCCGTGTATAACGTAACTACATTCGACGGCGCGCTGTCGTACGTAACGCTTACCATTCCGTCGGCGAGCTCGATCACCAAGATAACCGTCAAGGAAGCTTCCAAGGCGGATAGCGGTTATAAGGGCTATGTGTACGAGTTCGATAACGAAAGCAAGATCACGCTTCGTTTGCCTTACGGCTTCGGCAACTTCGAAATGGAGATCGAGGGCGCAAGTCCCACCCGCTTCGAATACGATGAATACCGTTCGGTCGCGCCGCTCAGCAGCAATACGCCGCTCAGCAACGTGGACGAGTGGAACACCGTGGTGGCAGATTATGTAGGCACGGACGTAGGCAACAACCTCAGCGGCGGTATAGTCGTAAAGCGCACGTTCTCGCTCTAATATCCCGAATAAAAACCCAAACAACCAAAACCAACCGCACCGAAATGGGGCGGTGCAATAGGGATTATTTAATTTCTAAGAGAGACGGTATAGCAGAAATGCTATGCCGTTTCTCTTTTGTCTTGAACGGGTAAGAGTATTTGTCCCACACCGTTGAAGTAAAGGTCTATCCGTTGTGTTCTCCGTCCGTTAATCTTTTCCGCTTGGTGAACAACTACTTTTTGTACGAACTCCCGTACAAGTTCGGGCGTGAGTTCGGTTATCTCCGTGTACTTGCGTACCGAACGCATAAACCGTGTTACGTTGTCGGACTGTTCTTTCGCTTTGGATAACTCTTGCCGCAAATGGTAAGCACGCTCTTTGCGTTCCCGTTGTTCTTGCTCATAAGACTTACTCATCTTCACAAACCGCTCGTCGGTAAGGTTGCCGCAAACTTTGTCCTCATAAAGATTTTGTATAATGCGATCGAGTGCTTGTATACGCTTGTCAGCTTCTTCGAGTTCGCGTGTTTGGCTAAGTAGTTTCTTGCGTAGTTTCTTTTCGTTCTCGTTCCGCACAATTTCCAAGAACTCTTGCTCATAGTTCTTTGCGAACGCAAGCACTTTTTGAAGATTTGTAAGCACAAAGTGTTCTACGGCTTCAACGGTAATCTGATGCGAAGTGCAGGTTGCCTTTTTCTTTTTACGGTATGAAGAGCAGTTGAAGTATTCCTTTTGCTTCATAGTAGTGCAACGGCAAAGATACATCTTTTGCCCACAGTCGGCGCAATACACCAATCCCGAAAAGATACTCATTTCTCCCATATCGGTAGGTCGGCGTTTGGCTTGTCTTATACGTTGAACGGTATCGAAAGTGTCTTGGTCTATTATTGCTTCGTGTGTGTTCTCGAAGATTGCCCATTCCTCTTTCGGTAAGTCAATTTTCTTTTTGCTCTTGTAAGACTTCTTTTTCGTCCGAAAGTTTACCGTGTGTCCGAGATAAGTGGGATTGGCAAGAATCTTGTTTACACTTTGCGTAGCCCAAATTTCGGGGAACTCTGTTTCCTGCGAAGTAATAGGCAAACAAACTCTACGCTTATAGATTATAGGCGTCTCTCTGCCGCGTTCGGTAAGTATCCTTGCTATTTGCGTCGGACCGAAACTCTGCATACAAAGTGAGAAAATTTCCTTAACTACTTTTGCGGCTTCTTCGTCCACAAGCCATTGTTGTTTGTCGTGGTCGTCTTTCTTATACCCATAGGGCGGTATCGTGCAAAGATGCTTCCCCGACATTCCTTTGGCTTTGAATACGGCACGTATCTTTTTGCTCGTGTCTTTCGCATACCACTCGTTAATGATATTGCGGAATGGAGTGAAGTCGTTGTCTACCGAGCTTTCGCTATCTACTTGGTCATTGATAGCAATAAACCTTATGTTCGCTTCGGGGAAAGTAATCTCCGTATAGAAACCGACCTTCAAATAATCTCTACCGAGCCTCGACATATCTTTTACGATAATCGTTTTGACTTTGCCTTCGTTCACGTCGTCCATAAGCCGTTGGAAATCGGGACGATTAAAGTTCGTTCCCGAATATCCGTCGTCCACATAGAAGCGTGGATTGGTAAAACCGTGTTCTTGAGCGTACTTGCTTAATATGGCTTTTTGATTCTTAATACTGTTGCTATCGCCTTGAAGTTCGTCGTCCCGTGAAAGGCGGCAGTACAAGGCATCGATTTTATCACCTCCGTTAAAGTGATTATTATGTTGCATTGAAAGTTGTGTGTTCATTCCTTGTCTCCTTTGGAATACACCCTTTCAAGCGAGTCCTTGATTATAAGTCGTTTGAGCTTGTCAAACACGTTGTCTTTGGAATTGTCGCTGTCATTTACGGCAACGATGTATTCCGTTCCGTTATACGTTTCCGTATAAGTATAGAGTTGCTTTTCGATAATTTAAGTCCTTTGTGGACGTCGAGATATCCGGTTATTTTTCCTCGCTACCATCCATAAGGAAGAATAGTTACTTTTTCTCCGATACAAAGAAATCGTCGTAGCCATCAATAGTCTTGGCGAGAGAAGTATCCGTTTCAGCGGCTTCGTCAATCAATGCTTTAAATCCGGCTTCGATGAGTTGCACTTTGGTAAAACCGTACTTCGCCAAGAACTCGTTTATCTCTTCGGCATACTTTCGCGGTACACTTGTACCCCAAATCATATACTTGGCTTTTCTTTCTTCCTTATGCTTTTCTTCATAACGCTTGTCTTTTATAGACCTGTCTGTTGTCATTGTTCTTTCCTCCGAAGGGTAAATATCTAATCGTATATATACGACTGAATATATTTTACTCCACTAAGAGTTGTTTGTCAAGGGTTTATCCACTCATAATAGTACCTCCTTAGAATATCACTCTACTTAACCAAGCACACTTTTCTTAAAACGTGACGGTCTAAGTAGAAATTTCTAAAAAGAATTTTTATACCCCTCCATATAACCAATGACACTTATCTCAAAAAGTTCGGGGTCTAACGTAAAAATTTCTTAAAAAAGTTTCAAAGTTCCTTCACCTATCCAAGCGCACTTATGGGTAAAAATATTTACGCGTGGACGAAAATTTCTTAAAAAATTTTTTCTCTCTACTTAACCAAGCACACTTTTTAGGAAAATATTTATACGTAGACGAAAGTTTCTCAAAAAATTTTCCCTTCATTATACCAAGGACAGTTTTCTTGAAAAGTTGACGGTCTGAACTTAAATTTCTTCAAATAATTTTTCATACCTATCTATATATCCAAGGACACTTTTTTGCTTTCACAACCGAAATACCGAAAATTTCTTTCGCATCCGTCCATATAACCAAGCACACTTATACTCGGTTTTGCAACCAAGAAGCGTAAAAATTATTTTGGGATTCTCTCCAAGATTACAAGCAGGGTTAGATGTTCTTGGGGACACAATTGCAATAAAATAAAAATCAAGCAAATGGCAAGTTCGTGGTAAAACATAAAATCGGAACGGTATAGTACGTTCCGATTTTATGTTTGATTAATTAAGGGAATTATAATCTCTCAATCAAATGCTTATTCTTTTTCAGGATGGTTATGTAGAAAATATCAGTGGCATCTCTTTCCAAAATCGGAATAACCACTCTGTTCGGTAATTCGCCGAAATATTTNNCCGAAAGNTTNGTGGCNAATACGGGNAANAGNGATTCCTCNGATTAAATCGTTAAANGTGTTTCTNTCNGTTTGAACTATAAATCTNGTNTTGGGCAAATGTTTTAGNACCTTTTCCCAAGAGCCNATTTGNTCAAANANTAGCATAGANATGCCGTCCATTTCTTCAAANGTNACACCNTCTCGTTTTNGTNGCNAGTTTATGNTNGTNNGGAACGCAGATATTCAAGTGTTCTTCTTTGAACTTAACNGANACGTAATCNGNGGANTCNAGTTGNNTTGAAGTTATAATGATATGNTAATCNCCGCTTNNNANACCTTTNANNAGTNTNTCGTTNTCNGCAATAGCNGTNGTTACCGTTTTATCGGGGAACTGTTGNGAAAGNTCNGGNATNAGTTCCCACATAGGNGCAGGGGCGCACGNGCCTACNGAAATATTNCGTTTNCTTTTATCNAACGCCTTNATGCTNTCNNTATAGTANTCNAANTCGNTNAANANTTTTNTTGCNAAGTCAACNGCGAGCTTNCCGTTTTCGTTAAGCTCNATTTTNTTTTTTAAGCGGTCAAACAGGGTAACGCCCAAATCTTCTTCCATACGTTGCATAGAACGGCTTAATGCGGGTTGGGAAATAAACAGAACTTCCGCCGCTTTGCTTACCGTTCCGCAATCGGATATTGTAACGAGTTGTTTGAGTTGCTGTAAATCAATCATAATCATTCACCCGTAGCCATTATAGCAAAAACAAAAAGCAAAGTCAATCACTATGCGTTCAAGTTATAGTGTAATGCAAAATCGNTATTTTACTTCTTGCNCCAAAACGACTATAATTTAATTGTAATAAAACAATCGGAGGTTTAATCTATGCAATACGTTACTTTATCAAACGGAGTAAAAATGCCGCAGCTCGGCTACGGGGTATATCAGGTATCAAAGGAAGAATGCGAGCGTTGCGTTCTCGATGCGCTCAAAGTAGGCTATCGCCACATTGACACGGCGCAGAGCTACTTTAACGAAGAAGAAGTAGGGAACGCCATTAAGAAATCGGGCATCCCCCGCAAAGAAATCTTTTTGACGACCAAAGTTTGGATTGAGCATTACGGCTATGAAGAATGTAAGGCTTCGGTAATGGAGTCGCTGAAAAAGCTTCAAACCGACTATATAGACCTTATGCTTTTGCACCAACCGTTCTCGGACTATTACGGCGCGTGGAGAGCATTGGAAGATTTATACGAAGAAGGCAAGATAAAGGCAATCGGTATCTCGAACTTCTATCCCGACAGAATGATAGACCTTGCGTCTTTTGCAAGAATAAAGCCTATGGTAAATCAGGTGGAAANGCATCCATTCAATCAACAAATCGAAGCACAGAAATGGATGGAAAAATACGGTTGCCAAATCGAAGCGTGGGCGCCGTTCGGTGAAGGACGAGGCGGACTGTTCACAAACGAAACGATTGCGGCAATCGGAAAGAAATACAACAAGTCGGTTGCACAAGTAATACTTCGTTGGGAGTTACAGCGCGGTATCGTGGTTATACCCAAATCTGTGCATATCGAAAGAATGGAACAAAACTTCAACGTGTTCGATTTTGAACTATCGAAAGAAGATATGGCGGTAATGGCAAGCCTTGATAAAAAAGAAAGTTCGTTCTTCTCGCACCAAGACCCCAAGATGGTTGAGTGGTTTGTGCAGATGGTAGANGAACGCAAGAAGAACAACGATCACAAAAAAGAAAAGAAGAATTGGTAAAATGACAATCCTGTATTTTACGGCAACGGGGAACAGTTTGTACGTTGCGAAGCAATTTGACGCAAAGTTAATAAGCATACCGCAAGCAATTAAAGAAAAGCAATACGAATTTGCCGATGACGTTATCGGNGTGGTGTGTCCCGTATATTGCAATATGCCGCCGAAAATCGTGCTTGATTTTCTATCGAAAGCAAAGCTAAAAGCCGAATATAAATTTATGATATTGACTTACGGTCATACCAACTTCGGCGCGGCGGCTCTTGCTAATGAACTTTGCAAAGAACAGANCTTCGACTATATTCAAACGGTTTTAATGGTGGATAATTATCTTCCTATGTTCGATATGAATAAGGAAACCGCCATAGATAAAAAGCTCAATAAACAACTTGCAAAAGTAAAAGAAGATATAGCGGCAAGAGAAAAGGCAATTCCCAAGCGAGGTGCTTGCGACAAGTTGAAAGGCGGTATGGCGGATAAATACTTTTCCGCGCATCCCGAACTTAACGACGGAAGCGCAATCACGGTTACGGATAAATGCGTTGGGTGCGGAATATGCGTAAAGGTTTGCCCGATAGGTAACTTTTATCTCGAAAACGGCGTTGCCAAACGAAAAAGCGAAACCTGTGAATTTTGTCTTGCGTGTGCCAACCTTTGTACCAATAAGGCGATTATCTGCAAGTATTCGGACAAGAATCCAGATGCAAGATACCGTAATCCGAACGTAACGCTTTGCGAGATAATCAAAGCGAACGCGCAAGTAAAAATCGAATGCAAATAATAAGGAGTGCATTATGAAAAAGTTTTTATCAATCATTGCAACGGCTTTTTGCTTCGTGCTTATGTTTACGCTCGTTGCTTGCGGCGGTGGCGGAAACGGCGAAGTGCCGCCTATCGGCGACGATAATGACCGACCTAATTATGAGGGAACTAAAACGCT
>JAAVHP010000005.1 GCA_014799665.1 Clostridiales bacterium | reverse complement strand
TAGCCGGCGACAGGGGTCTTGTCATCGGTAATAACCTCACCGTTGGCATCGACAGGGATCGCAAAGATATTGCTCGGGCTGTAGTAGATCTGCAGGCGGTCATTGAGCGCCAGCTTGTCGTTTTCTGTTCCCGCTGTGGCGCTCGGGCACACTGCGACCTCGTCCGGACCAACCTGGAAGTGCGCTTTCATGCTGCCGCTTGCCTGCGCCTGCTCTACCGGCACCGGCGCCTGCGGACGGTTCCTGTAAGCACCCTGGCTGTCCATAAAGAGACCTGCCTTGGGCTGCGTCCAGTATGTGAACGGGTTCGTCGCACCGGGTTCACCGGCAATATACTCTGCACCGGTGTTCATGCCCGGCACAGTGGAGGTCGTGCTGCTGCCGCCGTCTTTGATGTTAATCTCACCGGGCTCCTCTACTACGAAGTAGTACGGATCTTCCGGTGTGCCGCTGCCGTATACCGGGACTTCCACACCGTTGATCGTGACCGTGGGCTTGCCCTTGGTTCCGTCAAGAAGCACTCTGTCGCCAACATTCAGTGCTTCGCCCGGCTTCAGCTCAGTGCCGTCCGGCTTCCTCAGGGTCACGCCGTCCGGGATGTTGTCCTCGGATGGTGCTTCGGATTTGCCGTCGCTCACGCTGACCGGAGCTGCCGGCATTTCAAACGTATAGTTTCCGCTGGCATCCGGACCGCTCACGGCTACCGGGCTGCCGCCGCTCATCACGACCGGCTTGCTGCCGTCCGGAAGAGCGACTGTAACCGTTGTGCCCGGAAGCGCTTCTGTCACTGCCTGGCCGTCCACGGTCACCGTGGCGCCGTTTGCGGCTGTGATTGGCTGCGGGGCTTCTTCAGAGGCGGTTGCCACTGTGATGGTGACATCCTGCGCCGGCATCGTGAAGCTCCAGGTGCCGTCCGCGTTCTTCACGGCCTGCACCAGGTTGCCGTCTGCTGCGGTGACGATAATCTTGGAGAGCAGCTCGCCCTGCGGGCCGTCCTCTTCATTCAGCACCACTGTGCCGTTTGCCGGGCAGATATAATTGCCGTCGTCGTCAATATCCGCATTGCCGCTCGGAGCCATCGCAACGGTAATCCATTCGTCAGCGCCTTCTCCCAGCGTGATTTTGTAGTTTTCTCCAAGTTCTGCTTCCGGCTGCACAGTGACGGTCCACGTCAGCGTGTCGCCGGCAATGCGTGCCTCAGCACTCGGCTCTGTACTAGGAGCGGTGCTCGGCTCTGTGCTCGGAGCGGTGCTTGGCTCTGTGCTAGGAGCGGTGCTCGGCTCCGTGCTAGGAGCGGTGCTCGGTTCTGTGCTCGGAGTGGTGCTCGGTTCTGTGCTCGGAGCGGTACTCGGCTCTGTGCTCGGAGTGGTGCTCGGTTCTGTGCTCGGAGCGGTGCTCGGAGTGGTGCTCGGCTCTGTGCTAGGAGCGGTGCTCGGCTCTGTGCTCGGAGCGGTGCTCGGCTCTGTGCTTGGAGCGGTGCTCGGCTCTGTGCTCGGAGCAGCAGGATCAATCTTTGCCTGTACGGTAACTTCCGTTACAGCAGTGATCTGCGGCGCCACAGCAGAGGCCACTGCCGCTGCACTCAGCGTGCTTTCGCCGTTCTCCGCATCTACACTTGGAGCCGGGGCTGCTGTGGTTGTGCCATTGTAAGTGAGTGTCCAGGCCGGGTTCTCCGCCGTGATGCCGTTCGTCGGCAGATATCCATCCGCACCGGTATACTTGGCGGTCATCTGGCCGTCTGCAGCTACAGGACCTTCCGGTGTGTCTGCGGCTGCTTCAAACTTCCATTCGCCTGGTGTCACAGCACCTGCTGTGACGTTCAGGATAATGTTGAAATATGCCGGGCCCGGGTTCTGCCATCCGGCAGGCTGATAGCGCAGAGCGTATGTCCACGGTCCTCCCGCTTCCAGAGCCGGGATCGCGATGTCGATTTTCTGGGCGGCACTGGCCGGTCCGGTAATCGAAACCTCGGCTGCCAGGGCCGGAGCGCCGTTGACTGGCTCCAGGATATACTGGCCGTCTGTCGACGGGGCGGGCGGCATGCCGCCCTCGATGGCGTCAACGGTAATGGTTTTCGCCTGTCCTGCCGTCAGTTCATACGGACCGGCAGTCATGATGCGGGCATTGTCGCTCGCTGCCAGACCGCTCACCGGCAGAATTGCTGTTATAAGGAAGGCAAGCACTGCAATCAGCGCTACACCTTTCTTAAATCCTTTCATGTCTCCTCCTTCTCTCGCAAGAAGAGTTCTTCATTCGTGAGATGCTGTCTTCAGTCCTCGGTTACCGGAACATCCGGGCCAAAGTCAAAGGCAAGCTGCGGCATCTCTACCACATACTTGAAAGTTACTGCTCCAGTCACATTTGTTTCCGGCGCAACCGTTCCTGTTGATTCGAAGGCGGCATCTGCAGCGCTGATCGTAAGACTTACCTGATCACTGCTCGAGAGATCCAGCGGCGGTACAGTTCCCGAAACCGTGTATGTCACGTTTCCGTCTGCATCCGGCTCTGCATTTGCATCTGCTTCGAGTGTCAGCGCTACCGGCGCTGCATCGCCAATCAGCACCTGCGCTGTAAGCGCGGTTCCTGCCGGAGCCTTTACTGTCGGCAGCGATGACCTGAGCAGCATTCCCTGCTGCAGGTCCGCCGGCAGCAGACTCGTTACAAATACCTGTGCTTCGTTCAGCTCCACGCTCACCTTCAGTTCTGATGCCGGCGGCGTTGTTTCTGTCGTAATCTTCCAGGTGAACGTCTGCGTCGCTTTGGCATCCGTTACTGTTTCGCCAAAGATTTTTGTCCAGCTGTTTAGTGCAACACCGAGAGGATTCGGCGCTATGGTCAGTGTGACAGTACTGTCGCCCGCTCCCAGTGCCGATTCTGGTGCTGGAATGCTGATGGACGGTGTACCCACGCCATTCTGTGGATTAGAGGCAGTAAAGTTTGTAACAGCCTCGCCCTGCGCATTGGTTACTGTCCATGTATAAACAGGATTTACACCAGATCCGGCAACAGCACCTGAGACAGTAGGACCTGTGACTGTCAGATTGGTTGCTCCCTCCGGAATTGTTTGATCCTCACCTGTGAAGTTCGGAGCTGAGCCTGTGAAACTGCCGCTCTGCTCGTTCTCCGCAATAACAAGCTGACCTGCTGTTGTAAGGTACAAATCCCAGGTGAAGGTCTGGCCCGATGTCGCCGGATCAGGCACATCACCATTGACGAGAGCCCAGCTGTTTGCACTATTTCCGCTTCCCTCTGGAATAATGGTCAGGGTCACAGTGTTTAATGTTCCGTCTGTCTTCAGTTTTGCACTTTCTGGAACAGCGGGTGCCGCATTAAAGCCCGCTACATTAATCTGCAGTCCAGATGCTCCACTGTTTGCCCCCCATGTAGCAGAAAACGTCGGCTGCAAATCTGCGCCTGTCGGTGCAGCTACCGTTGCTCCAAGAGCAGACAGTGCGGCGTTTTTGTCGTTGACTGTAAATCCGTTTACCTGCCAGACGAACGATGGGTTGGCCCCGCCGTTTGGTGTGCCGCTGATAGTTGGACCATAGATATTGACGGGATTTGAAGAAGCTGCGTTTACTTCAGTCCCTGTCCAGCTGGGGGAGTTACCTTCAAACTTCCCGCTTCCAGGTGTACCGGCCGTCTCATTAGCAGGTGTTTCCGCCAGCGTCAGCTGCCCGCGCGCGGAGAGTACCACGGTCCATTCAAAGGTCTGTTCTTTGGTATTCGCCGGAAGTTCTGTCTTATCGACGGATGCCCAGACATTGTCATTACCGCTTTGGCTTCCAGCATTCAGGACCAGCTTGATCGTATTGGGTGTGCCATCTGTATTCAGCTTAACACTATTTGCTGAAGCTCCATTGTAGGTAGACGGATTTACCGTAAGAACAGAAGCAGATGGAGACCAGAAACTGGTATATCCGGGTTTTGTAAAGGTTGCACCACTCGCTGTGGTGTCTTTTACCTCCGAATCGTTAATGTACCATTTCGCATAAGGAATGACACCAGAAGACAGAGGCTTTCCATCAATTGTCGGACCCGTTACTGTGAAGGAACCGGCCGTAGCCAGCTGATTCACGATCTGGTTCGATGTCCAGGTTCCACTTTCCTCTCCACCAGAGAATGTGCCGCTGCTTGTTGACGAAGACAGTGTCAGCCGTCCGAGCGGATTCGGATTCACTGTTACATTGTAAGTAATCGTCTGCGCTGCATCTGCCTGCTCACTCGAGGCAGTATTGCCCATCAGTGTCACCCATGAATTACCTGCCGGACGAATCGTCAAGGTAACAGGAATTACTGCTGGTGCATCCACGTTACTGAGCAGCGGACTATTGCCTGCAAGGCTGAGCATAGAGTAGGAATTTGGTCCATAAGAAGAACCTGAAGCTGGTGGAGGTGTTGGAACATTCTGAACAACAGCTCCGGATGTTACTTTCGTTCCGTCAACTGCCCATTCAAATACTGCTGCACTGGCAGTCTGACCAATCGTACCAGCAATGGTTGGACTATATAGATTAATAGTGCTGGACGAATCGCCCTGATTGATCGCGGCTTTTACATCTGAAGTCCAGTCTGCAACAGCGTTGGCCCCTGTGCCCGAAACGGTGCCGCCTGTTATGGTCCCACTGTCTTTCGTCGGGTCAAGCGACAGCTCACCAGCACCGGCTACAGCCAGCGTCCAGGTAAACGTCTGCGTTCTGCCAGCCTGTCCATTCGGCGCTGGTGAAGCAGTTTGTCCGTCCGGCATTGTGAGCCAACTGTTTGTCCCGTTGGGTGTTACGGTCATAGTAACCTGTGCCGTTCCCGTTGCGCTGTCTCCAAAAGCCTTATACAAAGCACCGCTTGGGCCGGCAATAGCACTTGTTGGGATCTGCAGAAATGGCGCTGCTGTCAGCGTGCCACTATTTATCACAGGGTTATTAGTTGTAAATCCAGCGGAAAGGTCTACATCCTTTCCATCAACTGTGATCTTCCAGCTGACAGACAACGGAGTGCTCCCAGTTGTCGTACCAGAAATCAACGGAGCTTGAATCTTGAGATTGTCCGAGCCATCCCAAAGTAGGCTGGAATCAGCTTTCCATTCGTTTCCGCCTTCTGTTACCGCAGAAAAGTCGAGGCTGGCCGCAGTAGCAGGAGAGTCGTCAGGAATCGCCGGCGCCTGACTAAAGCTAAGCTGTCCATTCTGCGCATACACGACATTCCAAGTAAACGTCTGTACTCCGCTCTGTTCACCCTTGCTCAGTACATCTGCCCACTTCGGCTGAGCGCCAGCAGACGATGTTCCCGGATCTATCGTCAGCTCTACAACATTCGTTCCAGCCTGCAGACTGGCTTCCGGAATGCTAATTGAACTGGCTCCAGAGAGAGTAAAACCGGGAACTCCTACAGAGGGTACTGTTGTACCAGTAGTAATAGCAGTGCCGTTTACTGTCCAGGAGCCTGTAAGCCCGGTATTTGCAGCACTTGTCGCACCTGTCACCGTTGGGCCGGTTATGACTACAGGACCGCTGCCTTCCGACACCTGTACATCTGGAGTAATCTTCCATGAAGGTGCTTCAGACGCAGTATCCACAGCCCCTGTCATACCAGTTCCATCAATACTGAGCTGGCCTGGGCTGGTGACAAGGATATTCCATGTGAATGTCTGCTTCTGAGCAGCCTGCTCACCTGCTGGCTTTGTAAGGATATTTCCCCAGCTATTGACTTCGCCGGGGTTTACTTCCAATACCAGCTGATACGGCTCACTCTGCGCCTTGAGTGTATTTAGGTATGCAGCTGGTAATGAAACGGAAGAGGCTGTCCCGCCTGCCAGTCCACCATAAGTGATAGGAGTAACCGTAGCACCAGTAGTACCTGGAAGTGCTGTGTCTCCGATACGCCAGGTGCAAGTCGGCATATTAGCAGAAGTGTTGGGTGCAGCTGCGGATCCGTCAACAGTCGGACCTGTGATAGCAAGCGGTCCAGCTGCACTGTTTTCTACCATAGAGATAGTTGGGTCTGACGTGTACGATCCACTTGAGCCGCCGAGTGTGCCAGTAGCCGAACCCTGTACCAGATTCAGCGTTCCTGGAGTGACACTCAGATCCACGGGACCAGCATCAACATCTGTATTCCATTTGTCGTCTGTCCCACCGACAGGCGGATAGGCCCATTCTACATCTGCTGTGATGGTCCAGTCTCCCGGCTTAAGGAAAGTAATGATAGGAGCTTCTGGAGAAGATGTATCCAGTGAGTAATCCGTTCCTTCTGTCGCACCTTCGATACTGGGCGTGATTGTTGTAACAGCGCTACCTGCAGCACAAGCCAGCGTAGTTGGATTTTCTCCATCTTTTCCAACGCCAAGTGTCACTGCTTCGCCGCATGTCACAGTGGATACTGAACTTCCGGATTTGGCGGCATAGAGATTATTTACACCGATTTCATAATACGTCATCGGTGTCCAGGCTTCACTCATGTTGTCTGGATTTGTTTCATCTTCTACAACACCGGCAAAGGCCATATAAAAAGATGTTCCTGACAGTTCGTCCGCTGTCTTTCCAAGTGCTGTAGCAATTTTGGCTACAGCAGCATCATCTAGGACAGCGGTCCAGCCATAGTCAGCATACTTATTAGCAATAGCGGGTGTTTCCAGATCTACTGGATTGTCTATCCATGTCCAGCCAAGGTCCACCACAGTCCCGTCGTCCCATGCTGACATGTCGGTTTCAGAAACCCTGCATTCAATGGCACTGACGAGACCTTTCCAAGTTGCTAGCTGATCTGCCGTTGGGCCTTGATCTTTCCATGAATCTGCCACTTGGCTGAACAGAAAGAG
>JAAVHP010000003.1 GCA_014799665.1 Clostridiales bacterium | reverse complement strand
ATAGGTCGGCGACGATCCCGTAACAGGTGTTCCAGAAATTGTCGGGCCGGTAAGAGTAATCGGATCAGTGTTTGTGACGGCAACTTCCATAGGATTTGCTGCTGTCGCGTTAGCTGCAGTCCAGACACCTGGATTTCCCGTAAACTGACCGCTTGCATCCGAAGCCGCAAGTTCGAGGCCACCATCCGTGATCTTCACTTCAAACTGAGCACCCACAAGAGTTCGCTGCCAGTTTGCGTTGCCCTTGATATCCGGCTTTGTGAAGGTCATATCCGCCACAAGCTTGTATGTACCAGGCTTCTTGAACTGCAATATCGTGTTGGTAACTGCCTCAGTTGTACCGCCGGCCCCCGCTGTCGCATCTCCTCCACTCGGATTGGTTTGCGTAACGACGCTCG
Organism: Clostridiales bacterium; assembly: GCA_014799665.1. Classification (NCBI taxonomy): domain Bacteria; kingdom Bacillati; phylum Bacillota; class Clostridia; order Eubacteriales; species Clostridiales bacterium. Next base: position 7,700 of record JAAVHP010000003.1, on the reverse strand, counting down.
CACTTGGAGACGCATTGTTGACCTGCGTAAGCTTTAGGTTAGTCAGTATGTACTGATCTGCTCCTAAGCCAGTTAGCCCCGCGGTTGAGGCCTTAATGGTTGCATCCAAGCCTGATATAGTTGCAGTCAGCTTTCCATTTGCTACAGTTGATGCGAGTGGAGTTTCGGCTGTTACCGGACGCAGAACGTAACTGGCAAAGTTCATACTGTTGTCCCAGTTTATTGCACCATTGCCCCATAGAGCCTGGGCGCCAATGTAAACAGGCTTGCCTGCATCCAGAAGAGTCTTGATGGCAGCCGCATCCGCGTCTGGGATAGTAAGTGTCGAAGTAGACGGTGCATCTTTTGTTCCATCTGGTGATTTCGTAGGCGTTAGGGTCGTATCCCACCCCGCAGTCTTCAGCGAGCCCGCTCCAGCAAGTGCATTCCATGTGCTCTTCGTGATTTGACTCTCCGAATACATCCACGAGATTGTCGGAGCTCCATACTGCGTATTCAGTGCCGCGGCTGCAGCAGCATCTGCCGGCCAACTGTCCTGCGGGACAAAATAAGCAGGAAGTTTCGGCAGTTCTGCGCCAGTCACATACGGATACTGTGCCGTATTCATGGTTGAGTTCCAGTCCGAGCTGGGATCCGGTGCCGGTACAGCCTTCATGGTTACATTGAAACCAAGAAAATCATACTTCGTATCCGATCCATTGTGATACTTTGCAATAAAGGCCACCTGGTACTTTGTGCCATTCGTTGGATCATCGAGCGTCCAGGCGTCAGTAATTGCTGGTTGAAGAGTCAAATCCCATTTTTGAGATCCAGGCAGCTGTTCAGGCGATGAGACGGTTTTGACGCAAGTGTTCTCTTGAGTCGATGTGAGCGGAGTTGCATTCGCAAGCCAAGCGACCGCAACGTCGGCGGTCGGCTGACTTGGCCCCGCCGTCCAAGCACCAGTCTCATTTGACCACGCCCAATATGTTTCATCAAGCACGTCACCAGAGGCGGCCTGCCATTCTGCGTGCAGAATGCCCGTGTCCGGTGACATAGCGGTAGAACCCTGATAGTAGACTTTGTTTGCCACTACACCACCAGGTGTGAGATTCGTATTTGTCGGAGTGGGGGACAGCGTTACTGCTCTTGATTCAGCGACCCGGCCTGTATTATCCGTTTGTGTAGCTGAATGCTCTTCAGCGGCCAGCCCACTGATCGGCAGAATAGCTGTAATAAGGAAGGCAAGGACTGCAATGAGCGCTATACCTTTCTTAAATGATTTCATAGTTCCTCCTTCTTATATAAAGAAGTTATAGAAGAGAGAGTTGTGAGCTGCAGGTCAGCATCTTTTTTGGCAGCTTGGCTCCCGCCGCCTGACCCCAGACAGGAAGCACACTGAAGCTTCACTTCCATCTTTCCGGGATTCCAGTTTCCGGATGATCTCCCTCCCTTGCGGGACAGTTCTTTAGGGAGCTTCTCCCTGCATCAGAAGCCGGATGCTCCTGTGCGGCTGTTTCCCGGCGGCTGATCGTCTGCTCACGTGGGGTTTCCTTTCCGCAGGCAACAAAAAAAGACACAGAATTTATCGCTTTGTATTTGCGCTTGCTGGTCTTCACTGCTGGTATTCTCTTGTGATGTCTGGGCTGCTGGATCGTCTTGGCTGAAGAGAAGCTTCGCAGCTTCGTCTGAGTAGGTCTCGTCTGCATACGCACCTGCATATGCACGCTTTACAGAAATAAGTGTCCCCCTGTCCTGCGGTTCCTTCGCTTTTTTTGTGCACTCCCTGCCTGTCCATCAAAGTATAGTTTGTAAGATCGGAAATCATGTGTGATATAAGTACAATTTAAATAATAAGTAATTATACAATTATTATGTATTTATAATATTAGTTTTGCTTATTTATATATTATAACAATACATGCTGCATGTTGTGAGTTAGCAAATCTCTGAGAACGCAAAAAACCGGGATATCCCGGTTTTTTGCGTTCTCAGAGACGAACTGTTGACCTATCTATACTGACGAGCCGTAACATCTGCCAAACTGTCTTCTAGCTTCTTCTGCAGACAAATTCGAGGTTGCACGATTCGAAGGCAAATCTTGTTGCCTGCCAGTATAACATTCGTCCATTTATAGATGCTACTGTCTCCTTGAATGGACTACCCTAATGCTGGTACCAGCACTGGACTTTCTGTATCGCCGTCATAGGCGCTGTAGCTGAGCAGCTTTCCATTTTCCACTACCGGCCACAGAACAGTACCGCCGTGGTTAATGGGGTAGTATTTGGTGCCGCCAGCACTGATGCTGGGAGCTGCTACCCGCGTCATCTTTCCGGAGTTGCTCTTCAGATAATACTTCATGCTGGCCCCGGATACTTTCACATAGTATGGACGACCATTCATCCGCCCGGTCTGATATCCGTCTGTCAAAGCAGGGGATACGGCGGTCTGCACGTTTAAGATCGGCACATCCATGCCGTCCACAAACGTACTATAGCAAACAACCTGTCCACTCTCTACCCGTGGAAACAGTACACTGCCACCGCTCAGGATTGGATAAAAAGTCTGACCTCCGGTCTTTACAGACGGCACTGCCACCCGCGTCATCTTTCCAGTGTTGCTGCGCAGATAGTATTTGGTGCTTGCCCCGGAACTTTTCGCATAGTACGTCCGCTCATTTGCCAAGCCTGTTTCAAAGCCGCTAACCGCCGGCTGAAGGTTTGGTGCCGGTATCGAAGCGGGACCAGAAGACCCCACATTTACTGACCAGGAAGCATCCGCGGTTCGTCGCAGCACGCTGCCTTCCGCCCGGCATACCTGCGACGCTCGAACAGAAACTTCCTTTGCTTGGGTACCTACCCGGTAGGTATAAGTGACAGCATATGTGCCGTAATCCGGCAGCAGAACGAAAGTGTCCACATCCGACAGACCGCTTGACACAGCTGTAGGCTCCAGTCCCGATACTTCAAGTCGTCCACATATACCTTCTCCGGTTCCCGATAAGGTCACAGAAATCAAATCTCCCGGTTGCAGATTTTCCGCATCCACTGCTATCTGTACCGCAGAGTCATTGCCTGGTTGCGCTCCCTGTGCATAGCCGTTCTTTCGGAGATCCTCAGCGAGCATGGTAATGTCCTGCAGCTCTATCTGTCCAGATTCATTCAGGTCGCCGTTCGCCAGCGCCTGTGGACTGAGCGGCCGCTCAGCACCCATGGCGTCTGCGAGTGCTGGCAGATCCCGCAGATTAACCATGCCGTCCAGATTCACATCTCCTGGCAGGATACTGCTGCTGCCCTCTGTATAGTCTGCTTCTGCGAGAACTGGATAAGTGAAAGCAAAACAGTCAGTGAGGCCTGCGGCCACATGGTCCTGCTCAAACACGCTGCTTCCCCGCAGATAATCACGTCGATCAATATCCCCGTCATGATCTGCCCAGGTGGCATCCAGGCCGTACCAGCTGCCGCTCAGCATGACATAATTCCAGGCATGCGCTTCTCCCCGGCTCTGTCCCCGCACAATCACACAGGGAATGTCATAGCTATCAAGGAGCATCTTCATCAGCTTTGCATAGCCGGCGCACACGGTCTCCCCCTCTATCAGTGCACTCCAAACAGTCTGATAGCCGCGCCAGTTTCCTATAAAACGCGTACTCGTCTTGTCTGCATAGCGGACATGGCCGCACACCCAGTCGTGTACTGCTCCAACCTTTTGCGCGTCTGTCATACCGTCCAGGTCTCCGATTTCATTCCGGGCTGAGGTAAGCGCTGCTTCAAGATCATTCCGGTTCCCGGTATCTGCATAATGCCAGCGGTCCGGGCCTTCTACTTCTTCTGGTGCCGTGGTAGCCCGGCGCACGCTCTCATTACTCATTCCATAGACAAGGGATTCCAAGTGAACTACAGGTGTGGCTAGTGTAAAAACATCTCCTGGCTGCAGTTCGCACATAGCTGCCAGTTCTTCCTCTGTGGGATCTGCGCTAACTCTGAAAGCGATGGTCGGATCTGTATTCACCAGCCAGGAAAGTTCAGGGTGATCGTACAGAAGGGCCGTGTGCGCGGCAATTACCATGTCCTGTACCGCTTGTTCATCGTCGAGCGCACAGTTCAGGAGAAAGCTGTCATCTTCCTTGGTTACGGTTGCTGTTCCCGGCAGTGTCAGTGATTCCTCTGGCAAATACTCGGTCAGTTCAATCATATGTTCTGCCGGGCCGTTCCATAGAGGGCTCTCTCTGATGGCGTCATAAATGGCACGAGAAGATGCAGGCAGCTGATCACCATAACATTCTTCGCTATATGTGAGAATGCTCCGCGGTGCTTTTCCCGGCTCCGAAACCGGAAAATCTGTCCCATCCCAGTTTGGAAGCACGATCTCACTCTGGAAAGTCAATTCCTCATCCGTTCTTTCGTCCGCCGCCGGCGCTGCCAGCCCAGCGGCTGGGGACACTGCGAGGAGCAATGCAGCCATCAGCAGGCCCAGAGAGCGTTTCCATATCTTCATTTCCTTTCCTCCATCTTTTCTATTTATATTGGCTGCCGCCTTACGATAGTTCATTTGTGTGCTGTTTTGCCTGGAAATCAGCAGACGGCTGCAATGGCCGTCTCAAGATATTCCCCTAAGTAAATTATGTCTTCCGATCCTGACATGGTGCCATCCATAAGGTTTTCCTGACGGCGCAAGAAGATGTTCTGCAAAAATACAGCTGCTCCTTACGGTCATCAACGCTGAGATAACTGCTCTTTAATGGGAAGGACTTCCAGATTGTTTTATCTACTTATTTTATCGGGCTTCTTCTCTTTTTCTTGAGCTCATGCGGATGATATCCTCTGCAGTTTTACTATAATTTCCCTTTTGTGTGCTTTGTCCCCGGCAATCAGCAGACGGCCCCTGGAGGCCGCCGGGAAAACCGGATATCTCTTCCGGCTTTCCCGGCGGCAGGGCAGAAGCCCTGCCGTCCTGAAGAGAAGAGGGAAGGCATCTGCCTTCCCTCTTAACTCAGTTCGTCACCTGTTTCCGTACAGAAACGTCCTTATTTCTGCACCTCGATGGGTTCGTTCAGGATCTGCGCTTCAGCGACGAGATCAGCAATATCAATGCTGCCGTTGCCGTTGAAGTCGCCGGCCTGCTCATAGATACCCTCAAGCGGACGGGTGCCGTTCAGATCGGCAGCCATTCTCACGAGCTGGTTGATCGCGATGACACCGTTGCCGAGGACGTCGCCGGTCACGATGATGGTCGCAGAGTCAGCAACTTCCTGCGTTGCATCGTCCACCAGCTGCAGGATGCAGCCAGTGTAGATGATCGCGTCAGCAGCAAGCGGCTCTTCGTCGCTTCCAACCACACGCAGCGAGTAGCCTGCCGGAACGGTCATATTGAGATCCTGCAGGAACTGCGAGACGGTGGTGCCGTCCTTGGAGACCGTGACGCCGGTCACGACGCCGTTCTCCACCTTGATCGGGCTGCCTTCACCAGGTGTGATCACCGGAGCGCCAGGTGTGCCCTGCGTAATGCTCAGCGCACAGATGCTGCTCACGATCTTGGACACATTCGGTCTGCTGGCCACGATGACGCGGTAGGAGAGCGTCTTGTTCGTGTCATAGTCATCCTGGGTGATGGTTCTCGTCGTGAACGTGCTGGTGAACTGGCCTGTGCCGTCTGAGGACAGGCAGTTTCTCCATTTCGGATCAGTCGAATCCGCGTTCTCTGACACCTGCCAGGTGTAAACCGGAGCGTTCGTGTCAGAAGGCTGCGTGATCGCCGCTGCCACGGAAAGCGTGGCCCGTGATCCGACGGAAACCGTCGCTGTGTCAGCCAGATCGGTAATAATCCACGGGTCACCCGGGACCTCGATCTGGATTGCTGTGGTGCCTCTGACAGCCTGCGGAGCAAGCAGCAGCATATTGTTGGTCATGTCGACCGGGATGATGCTCTGATCTCCGTAGTTGTAGGTGTACTCTGTCTGCTGCAGGGTTTCCTGCGCTGTCTGCGGCTTGTACCACACGCAGTAGTAGGTGCCGTTCAGAGACCGTGCGATTGTGGTGTCGCTTGCGCACTCACCCTGATCATTGATCACTTCCGGCAGATTCAGCTGGAGCGTGCTCGTGTAGCTGCCCTTGGACGGGGAGCTGGTGCTGCTCAGATACAGGTTGGCACTCGGTGCCCAATCCCAGTTCGTGATCGGACGGACTGCTGGTGTGCTGGTGCCGTAGGAGCTGACCGCGATCACCTTGCCGGCCTTGTTGTACCAGACAGCCCAGACCGGTCCGATGCCGTGCTCAAGATCCTGCGCCACGGTGGCACTGCTTGTCAGCAGGTCCATTGTATCCTTTGCCGGATCCGCAGCATAGGCGTCCTTGCTGTTCTGCAGGGTATTGCCGAACTGCGAGAGCGTCCAGTGGATATTCTGGGCAGTCCTCGTGACAACCGGTGTGTTCGCTGTATCCCAGACGTTGATCAGGTACCAGCCGGTGTAGGCCGGGCTGGTGCTGCCGGGCGTCGAGATCGCGCAGCGGTACAGAGTGCCGGTTGCTTCTGTTGTCAGTGCCGGAAGAGTCAGCTTCTGACCGGTTGCAGTGAGCGTCGTCCACTGCTGCGAAGCCGTGTTGTATCTCTGCCACTGATAGCTGACATCCGTTGCCTTTGCCCGTGCTTCGAGCGTCAGACTGTGGCCGTTCACCACGCCCGCACTGATGACGTCGCCGGGTGCCGGATAAATGCCAATCTGGTTCTGGCCTACGATCACGTAGATGATCGGGCCGAAGGCTGCCTTGGCTGCATCATTGGCGTTCTCGACACGGCAGCGGAATGCGTAGACGCCTTCCTTGAGCGGTTCGCTCGTCATGCTCGCGGCAGTTGCACCGGGCACTTCTTCCGAAGCGGCGCCGGCAAGATAAGCTGCTGCCTCGGCAACAGTGTCGATCGAGGCCGGCACTGGAGCCAGATAGCTTCTGACGTACCACTGATACGTCATCGGATCACCGTTGTCTGTCCGGGCGCTGATCTGTGCTGACAGCGTATCGCCGACAAACTTGTAGATCAGGTTATCGCCGGTCGGATTGGAAGCGGTCACGTACACGCTGCCGTCCGGATCCGTGACATTGAGCGTGAGGTAGTTGCTGACATTGATCGATCCGAGATTGGCCGGGCCGCTCTGCATGCAGGTTACCTGGCAGCGGTAGGATACGCCGCTCATCGCATCTGTCACGTTCGGGATCGTCAGGGTCTGAGCCGTCTCTCCGGAAATGGAGGACCATGCCGGAGTCGGGTTGGCTGCCGTCGGCTGCGCCAGGCTCTGCCACTGATAGCTGAGCGTGCTGCCGAACGGCTGGTTATCCACGTTGGCTGTGAACACAGCGGCACCGCCGCGGGACACATTAGTGATGCTGCCGACGGCATCCGGGTTGCTCGTGATCGTCACGACCGGGTCGAGCGCGCCGTTCACGCCGTCGATGTCGATGCGGATCCACCGCGTTGTCATGTACAGATCCGATGCATTCGGGGCATCGGTCTTCGGGTAGATCGCCAGGCGGACCCACCAGCCGTCCATGCCTTCAGTCAGCGGGCTGATCGTCAGCATCGGGCTTCTGACACCCGAGAAACCGAAGCCGGACGGGATCTTCAGCGGATTGCCGTCGTCCTCATCCTTCGTGCTCGGCTTGTACTCCCACTCCATGGTCACATAGTCGGACCAGTTGCAGTTGTCGAGTGCTTTGTAGCCGGCGACA